>NZ_CP132230.1:1290000-1590000 GCF_030732225.1 Streptococcus iniae
TCTACCCTAACTGCAATCGTATTTCCAAATTTATCCTTTACCTCAAAGTTTGATGTTTCAGATTTTTCAGATGTGATTTTGCCAACAGTCACTTCTGAGACTTTGACTAAGGTTGATAGGCTCTCATCAGTTAATTGAGGAATGGTTTTTTCAAGGACCGTGGTCGGTAACTGCCCTTGAATTTTATGATGGTCACTAATGGTTTTTAATTGTAATTCACCATTAAAATTGGTTAATTGCCCTGTTATTTGGATAAGGTCTCCACTGACATATCCTAGTGATTGCCCTGGATAAACATAGATACCTGTCCCCTTACTATCTTGCATGTAAAAGCCATTACCACCCCATCCATCAACAGCACTGATAATTTTACCAGTTACCGTATAGGTTTGGTTCTGAGGACTTGCTTTTACTTCTGCTATAGGTTTGCTCCCATTAGCATCTGCTAAAACTTCTGGACTTACAGTCAATGTCTCAACGGCCGCTCTTTCTTCAAGCGGACGCTCTGTCGAGTTTTTTTCTCTTGTGTCCTTAGTAACTAAAGTATTTAACGGTTCCAAGGATTCTGCAGTAGTGTTCACAATCGGCTCTGTTTTGGGTCCTATGATTTCTTCAGCATAAACTGAATTGTGCTGATCAAAAGACTCTTCAATTACTGGTGACACAGCAACTAAAGCCAATAAGGAAGCATAAGTAAAAAACTTTTTGTTTAACATAAAAACTCCTTTAAATTGTTGTATTTACTACATGCTTATTGTAACAGAAACATCAGTCAAAATAAATACATTTTTTAAACTTTTATCACCTAAAGTTAATTATAATTATAATGCAAACGTTTTTATTTTATAAAAAAGATAAGAATTAAAGTAAAAAACAAACAATACCATCTAAACGCTTTTAAAACTATAATAATTTCTTAAAAAGGTAAGAAAAACAGTTCAAGTTAATCGTCTTTAAATAAAAAAACACCAGATTTAGAAAACTATCATTCTAAATCTAGCGCTAAAACTTCTTTTTTCGCTTTTGATATCTATACTCTAGAAGGCTTTAATAACACACTTGATAGACCAATTAAAGCAATAGCTGTTACAAACAAAGCTATTAGGTAAGGGCCTGCACTCAAGAGACTTCCTCCTTTTTGGAAAATCTCAATTGCTGAAAGAACCCAATTTTGAGGCAAGCATTTCCCTATGATTTGCATATACATTGGTGTTATAGACAAAGGCCATAAACAACCTGCTAACATCGAAGTTGGCATAACAATGACATTTGCTAACTGACTACTCTGTTGAGAATTTTTGGCAATAGCACCCACTAACAAACCAAAACCAATGGCCAAAAGACTAAAAAGGAAAAAGATTAACAGCAAAATCGAAAGTGGAATATAAAAACTAATATTGACCACTCTTAATAAGCCTATCATAATGGCAATTTGGATGGCAAAGGCAACTAGTCCAAGACAAACATAACTTAACATGTATTTGATAGGAGATAGTTTTGATAAGATTAAACGGTCATAAACCTGACTAGATTTATCCTGTAAAATTCCTCCGTAAATGACACTAGTACTACCAAGCATTAATATTAATAAAAATCCTGTTGTTGTCGATGACACTGATTTACTACGGGAGTAATCTGCTAATTTAACTTGCTTAACCTGATAAGCTAAGGTCTTATTTTGGGAAAGAACCTTATCAAAAGTCTCTTGGTTTCCAGCAGCAATATCCCCAATAGTATTATAGTTTTCTAAGAGATAATTGGCCTGCGCTTTAAACCACTCTGTGATTTCACTATTAGCAATTGCACGTAACTTAAGTTTTTGTGATTGACCATTTAATACTTTTTGTGAAAAACCTTCATCAATAGTTAGAACAGCTTCTAAAGACTTAGCTTTCAAGTATTGGTCTATACTATCTTCATCTAATTTAGTAAAAATCTCATACTTCTTATTATTTTTAAGTTGTGACACAAACTGCTTTGAAATAGCACTATGATCCTTATCTAATACACCAATTTTAGCCTGGCTATTAGCAGAAAAAGTCAAGGAAATCGCCAAAAGAGTCGTTAAAAACGGAAGTATAAAAAAGGTCACATAACTGGTTTTTTTACGCCCTACTTTACGAAATAGCGTTTTAACAAAAGCTATCATGATGTCACCTGCTTTCTCATACCTACTAAAGCCAAGATTACAAATGCAGTACCAATACCGAGATTAACCATTAAAGTGATAGGAATTGGGTTATTTTGACCACCAAATATAATGAAAAACAAACTGTCATTAACCCATTTGATTGGCGAAATATGAGATAATTGATTAATCAATGAACTGTTTAAAGTAGCTAGTGGCACATAACTTCCTCCTAAAAATGCAAAAATCGGAATAACTGCATTTGAAGCCACTGTTAAAAAGGCTTCATTCTTAATACTAATTGCCATACCGATACCAATTGCAACAGATAAATAAACCAAAGAGGCTGTCACACCTAAAATTTGTAAATCACTGGTTCCCCAATTGACCTGCAAAACAAACCTTGTAAAGATATACAAGATACCTAATTGCACAAAGGTTGCTAACATAGCTCCAATTAGCTTTCCAAAGACTAAGAGACTAGGAGAAACACCTGTTAGGTAAATCCGCTGGTTGGTTTGATGTTGTCGATCTGACAAAACAAGATTCATTGCAGACATAATGCTATAAAAAGTAATCATGGTAAACATGGAAATTGCATAATAATCTGCTGAAGTCATTCCTTTACTTGTTTGAACAGAACTAACTGCAATAAAATCAACTTCTCGCTTTTTAATATTGGTTAAAGTTTGAGGATATAATTTTACAATCGAATCATAGGTTTTAGCATTGTCGACATAGTTTGTCACTAACATGTTAATCAAATCTGCATTCTGCTGGTTAATTGTGTTAGTTGTCACCTTAATGGTTTGATTTTGTTTAACCTCTAAAGTAGCTGTTAGAGCACCCTCTTTGACCTTTTTCTTATCAGCATCAATTGAGTGGCTTTCTTTTGCCTCTAAACGCAGTTCCTGATTTAAAGTCTTTAAGAATGCCAGAAAATTTTTCTGATAATCTGTCTTTTCCCCTTCTAATTGGTAACGAACAGTCAGCTTAGGAACAGTTGTTGCGGTGTTAAAGCTTGATTTAAAAGCAAAACTCAAAATCATAATCATTAAAATTGGGAAAAAGACCATCATTAATAAAGCCGTTCGATTTCGAAAAATCTGTAAACTTTCTTTTTTGATTAAATGTAATAGGACCATAATAACCTCTAATCTCTTAACTTCTTACCAGTTAAGTGCAAGAAGATTTCTTCTAAATTCAAGTGGTTATGTTTAATCTCACTAAATAAAATCTCTTCTTCTGTCAATTGGCGCACTACTGTTGCGATATCACTATTTTCAACCATCAAAATAGAGTCATGATCAGTATCAACTATAGACCATCCCGGTTTCTTAGATAAATCAAAAGTCGGTTTCTCTGTTAAAGTCACCAAAATATGATGATTCAACTCTTCAGCATAACGTTTTTCCAAGTCAAATTTATGACCTTCTTCAATTATTGAACCATGATCCATGATAAAAATATAATCACATAAGGCTTCAACTTCTTCCATATAATGACTAGTATAGATAATAGTAGTACCTTGTTGATTAAGTAACCGAATAGAATCTAAAATGTGATTACGTGATTGAGGATCAATTCCTACGGTTGGTTCATCAAAAATAATTAATTTTGGAGAATGTACCAGAGCACAGGCAATATTTAAACGCCTTTTCATTCCTCCCGAAAATTGGCTTGGAAAGTGATTGGCTTGAGATCTTAAGCCTACAAAATCTAAACTTTTTAAAACTTGTTCTTTTAATGGACTGCCTTTTAGACCATAAAGTGAGCCAAAGAGCTCAACATTCTCATAAGCTGTTAAGTCTGGATAAACTGCAATATCTTGAGGAACATAACCAATCTGTGAACTTATTTTTCGAATAGAATGATGAGGCTCTTGTAAAATTGTCACTTCTCCTGAACTTAATGGAATCAAGCCTAAAATAAGACTGATTAAGGTTGATTTCCCAGCACCATTTGGGCCCAATAAGCCATAAATATTGCCTTCTTCAATTGTTAAAGAGACATTATCTACAGCTTTTTTATTTCCTTTATAGACTTTTACAAGATTTTGAATCTCGATAAAACTCATATCATATTCCTTCTTTCCAACATTAATGTTGTTCTTTAAAACTAATCAAAAGATAGGTCATTGTTAACAAGAACAAGCCAATTCCCCAACCATATAATAAACACGCCGTGATACACCAGATCGCAATAACAGCAAACAGGCAAAAGGCCAGTAACCGATGCGACCAAACTGTGTAGCGACAAGCCTTAACAAAGGCATATCCTAAAATAAGAGCAATCAGATTTACAGGGGATGTTTTCGCTAAAAAGAGAAGCACACCCAAATAAACAAGAGCATCTGAGAGACACACAAAAGATAAAACGAAAAAACTGAGCTTTGGCTTTTCAGGTCTATAAGCTAGCCAATTCATTTTTTTAAAAAGTGTTCGACTGTCTTTTTTTAAGGTAACATCAAAAAGAGCAATCAATACTAACAAGGTTATTTCTACTAGCGCTATGATATATAATAACGCATAACATATGATTTGCCAATGCCATTCTATCAACTGCAAAAAATGGAAAGCATCACTTATCCTTATTTGACTCGGAAAAATAAGGATAAGCAGCAAGAGAACACTTAATTGAAGAAGACAAAGTAAACAATCCAGCCACTGTTGGTAAGATAAATGCTTAACCTGCTCTAAATGCCATCTTGCCATCGAGCGTCGTCTAGGACTTGTAATCACGCAAGTCGCTAGACCTAAAAAAGATAGCAGTCCTAATATAATTTTCATAATACTACCTTCTTACCTTTGACTGATAATAGCTAACGCATTCAACCACAAAATTTCCCCCGACATGAACAATCACAAGTAACCAAAAGTTCTGGCTAAAGTAATAAATACCAGCATATAAGAGTCCTGTGAGAAGTTTTCCATAAAAAATAGATTTCCCCATCAACAAATGATTCAATGCATAACAAAAACTACTCAAGACCAATACCAGCATAATTGGCAAGTGCCATTGAACATATAAGATAGCAAACCATAAAAAGCGATAAGTTATTTCCTCACACAAGGCCAAAAGCAAAGGGTAAGGCATGGTTTGCCATTTTTGAGTTGTACCAACAAATGATAGTTTCAAAGGCTTCCACTGCTTGTTTTGAAAGCAACGTAGTGCATGAAGAAATGCAACTTCAATTAAAAGAACTGCAATCAGCAATACTAAACCAATTGCAAAGACCTCGCTATTGCTATTTCCTAATGGGGCAGCAATAGAAGGAGACAAAAAATAAATTACTGACAAAACAATTGCATAATAAACTAAAACAGCTCTTAAAAAAGCAATCAAATTAAAGCCATATCCATTACTACTTTTTCCAAAAATAGCTTGCACGGCAATTGAAGGGCAGCACGTGACCAGTAAAAAACAAAGATTAAGGCATTGGGTGGACAAATTCATTGGTAACACCTCCAAACTGTCTCATTCGTGGGTGATTAGCAAATGGAAATGCTGGAATACACATTTCAAGAAGTTCAGGTGTTAACACTCGTGTGACGTACCAACCTTTTTCAGAAGCTTCTGGAGGTGTAATGTCTAAAAATACTGCATTAGGACTCACTTTTTTAGTATAAGCTAATAGAATTTTCAGATTTTCCTTCTTATCTTGACCTGCATTATTTTTTAAATCACTCAGACAAATCTCACCTGAAATTAAAGGTTCAAAAGCTTTCCATTTATGCTCTTGATCCTTAGGATGAGCGTAATAAAAGACATTGCTATCTAAGTCCAAGAACAAAGGCGAATCGCTCTCAATATTTGCTAAAGATTCCTTTTGATAAAAGAGATTATAATAGTAACTGTAACTAATGGCTGCAGCTTCCATAACCCCTCTTAGTAGTGTATGCTTGGGATCTAAACCAGCCTGAACACCAAATAAAAGGTAGGGACCTTCTTCATATTTATTTTTAAGGATAATACCAAAGGTATATAGGGGATTGTCCTCTCCAACAGTCATGTCAATTGGGATAATCTCATACAAGCTGTCTTTACCAAGTCTTGCTTCTTCCAAAATAGCTTGAATGTCTGGATCATCAATAATGATTCTTGGACAAGCTTTTTTGGTATGCCAGCTAAGCATCATTGAGTCAATTTGAATGTATTCAATTAGACTATTACACATAGCTGCTTCAAGTGTTTTATGAGAAGCCGTACCAGTTGAAAATCCAGGAATAACATACTGTTCACCTACTTCACGATTAGGCTTATAGCCAATGCAAAGCATCTGAATAGGCACATACAGTTCCTTATCTTCAAAAAACATGGGGCATTTCACCCAACCTAAAACATCATCTTCAGTCACCATTTTTTCACACATATGCATATGAAGTTTGCACGACTGATCAATTTGTTCCTGTGTAAAAACCTGTAAATATTCTAATGGCATGACAGGATTGGATTGGCTGAGTTCCTTATAAGAAGCGTAAACAATGCGATCTGAAAGCAAATCACCTGCAATAATAGTTGCATAGCGTTCAATACTCTCACCTAAATATTTAATAAGTGCTTCTTCATAATGACTGCCATAACCAATAATATGATAGCTAACTTGACTCAATTCATCAATATATTGTTTGTGATAATCAGGTATCTGACCAGTCACACTTTTTAAGTACACATCATGTTGATGGTTACAAACTGGAACTTGTGATTGATTTAAAATCCCTGTTCTATTGCCACTCAAACCTTTGAGTTCATCTAAAATATGGTTAAAGGACGGGTAATAATGTAACATAAATAAGCCTCCTTAGGAATCTTCTTTTAGGAGGTTTTTGACAATTTCTCGTGTCGAAATTTGTTGGTCCTCATACCTTAATTTCGCAAGTGCACCTTGGGTTTGAGAATTGGACATTTTCAAAATATCTTGAACCTGAATCTCAAGTGTTGGCAAATAAATACTCAACAATCGCCCTTCAAATTTGGAACTTCCTGTTTGTGCAATAATAAAGGCCTCACTAACAACTAAATTCATTAAAATATTCAATAAAGGCAGATAGGAATGACTAACTGGTTGCGTCGTTGGCAACATTTGGCTGGCAAAATGCTGATAAAGAGCATGATCTTGCAAACGAGCTAAAACCCTTCTTTCTAAACTATCAAAATCTGCGCTATGCGGCGGGTTTAAGGTACAAGCATGAATAAAAGGACCATCTACAAAACCAAGTACCATTTGCTTTTTCAAAGCAACACTGATTTCATTAAGATGACGAAGCATCATTATGTTCAAACGCTCCTGGCAAACTACAATACTTTGATAAGGCATTAACTTTCCAGATAAACGCTTCATATTGCGATGGTGTTCTAATGCATCTAAACGAGAGGTAACATCAATCTTTTGAATCAGCATTTTTAGTTCATCACTTGCCACAACAAGGTTCAAATTCAAATGTTCTGCAAGTAACTTTGCTGAGTCATTAACATAACTAGAGTCACTGATAAACAAGACAGGGTCCGTATTCTTAGTATGCCCTTCTTGGGCCATAAAGCGGAAATTTCCCATCAATACTTTCATAACATTTTCTTCAAGGGCGTAATCATCTTCAAACATGAGTACATCATTATAATATAGAGCTGTCATGACTTCCATCACTTTAGCAAATAATTCAGCTTCTAACTCTTTTTCATAACCATCTGTATCGACCACTAGCCCTTTTAGGAGGTCAGCAACAATTTGCTGGTAAACTTCTTTTAACATTTGTGGTTCTTGTGACAAATCTAATACAGCTTCATTAAAATCCCATAATCCTTTTCTAAAACAAAAGGTATCATCAAATTGCACAATACGAACATTACTATTTAATTGGTATCTCATTGCGACTCCTTGTTTCCTACTAATGTCATGTGAATGACATGCTGGTTTAATCCATCTAAAGCTAACTTTTCTTGGAGATATTCCTTACTATAACCTCCAATATCAACACTACCATATGCTAAAGCAGTCGAAACCAATTGAATGTTCTGTGCTATTTCACCAGACTCAATAAAAGCGTAAGCAGTCGCTTGATTGCCATATTTGCGTGTGTTTTTAATGTAATTGTAGACGTATATCATAATCACGTTACAGTTCTCGGCATTTATGCTACCATACTCAGCAAAAACTCTGACATCTTCTTCTTCACTGACACGATGACATCTTAAAGCATGCTGATAAGGAAGGTATTCATAAAAACCGTCTTTAAGTTTTGTAATATTGCGAGCATAAAAGAATAAGGTAATTGGGTATAAACCTCCACCAGAAGCGCAATTTCTTAGACTAACTGTTTTTGTCATGCCTTCTTTAATACTTGCTTCAGAGCTAACACCACAAGCATAATACAAAAGATTTGCTAAGTCTTGAAGAGGCATTTCCAAACCTGAAAACTGCCTATGACTCCTCCTTTTTGTAATACAAGTAGACAGAGAAGTCACAATTTTACTGGCCTTTGGTAAAGAAATCGTCTCATCCTGACTTTCAAAAAAATCACTGTTAGAAAAAGTGGTCACCGCAGAATCCGTAAAAAAATCAACGACACTGGCTTGAAAGCCCAAATAATTATTATTTGACTTATAATTCATCAAAAAACGTTGACTAAGATTGTCTGTTTCATTAGGCATTAAATGTTGAGCCACCAACTGCTTAGAGGTTTTCAAAACCGTTTGACGATGATAACCAGACATCGATAAATGATTGGTGTTAAATTCAAACAATTGCCGCGCTTCATCTTGGCTGATTGACTTTTGTTTTTCTGAAATGTGTTTTTCCTTAGAAAAAAAAGACATATATATTTTCCTACATTATTCTAGTATACATATAGTAATTAGCAGGCACTGACTAGTACCTGCTAATTACCTTGAGACATGAGAACCAAGATGATTACAACAGTCTCGTGACATGTAACATCCCTATTCAAAATGAGCTGACATCACAAGTTAGATGCAGTATAGTTAGCCGCTAGCAAACTAATCTTCAACACTTAACCATTAAATAGAGATGCTAAGAAGAGTGAATTACTTTGGAGCTGGTGCTGGAGTACCACTACCACCTTGAGCAGAACCACTTCCAACATTTACCGCCACACAACATGTGCAGCAGCAGCAGCAACAGCCACCAGGAGCAACTTGAGTTGTTTCAGCTACACTAGTAGCTAAGATATTTGAAGTAAATTGTAACATAACGCTTACCTCCTTATACAAATAAGTAAAACAACTGATAAGAATTCAAATAGTATTTTAGAACTTAATCTATAAGCGTTATCCATAAAACAAGGCTAGCAAATTTGTATTATTGTAACGAAACAACTACCTAACTCTTATCAACTATATTATATTAAAAAATAATAGATATGTAAACCCTTTCTTTGTAATTTATTAAAAAAGAATACTGAATCGTAATCATTATTAGAATTTTTCTGAAATCAAAAAATCTTCAAACACCTAAACCACTTTTCAAAGAAGTGTTATCAAGTTTAATGACGAAGCAAAAAACTGATTTGGACACTCAACTCTTGCCATGACTATGGACACTTATTCTCACTTATCAAAAGAGAATGCAAAAAAAGCAGTCTCATTCTTTGAAACTGCAATTAATCATTTATAGAGAGTGACTTCGGTCACACCCTAAATTTATACCTAAAATACATAGGGGTAGTAAAAAGGGTAGTAAATTTAAAAAGCATTCTAGGATGTTCCCCTAGAATGCTTTAATATCAACGTTTCTAAACACTAATCAAATATTTAGCGTCGTGGTTGTTTGGCTATAAATAGCCTAAGCAACCTGACGGAGGTGCGACTACGAAATCAAAGATTTCTGTCTTACCGTCTTATTTTTTAAGGTTGTAGAATGATTTGATTCCTTTGTATTGAGCAACTTCACCAAGTTGATCTTCGATACGAAGTAATTGGTTGTATTTAGCAATACGGTCTGTACGTGACAATGAACCTGTTTTGATTTGTCCTGCATTTGTAGCAACTGCGATATCAGCAATTGTTGAATCTTCAGTTTCACCTGAACGGTGAGATACTACTGCAGTGTAACCAGCTTCTTTAGCCATTTCAATAGCTTCAAAAGTTTCAGTCAAAGTACCGATTTGGTTAACTTTGATAAGGATTGAGTTAGCAGCTTCTTCTTTGATACCACGTGCTAAGTAATCAGTGTTTGTAACGAAGAAGTCGTCACCAACTAATTGAACACGTCCGCCTAAACGTTCAGTAAGTGCTTTCCAACCATCCCAGTCATTTTCATCCATACCATCTTCGATAGTGATGATTGGGTATTTGTTAACCAATTCTTCAAGGTAATCAATTTGTTCAGCTGAAGTACGAACAGCTGCTCCTTCACCTTCAAATTTAGTGTAGTCATATACACCACGTTCTTTGTCGTAGAATTCTGATGAAGCACAGTCAAAACCAATCATGATGCCGTTTTCGCCTGCTTCATATCCAGCAGCTTCGATAGCTTTAAGGATAGTTTCTACACCGTCTTCAGTTCCTTCAAACTTAGGAGCAAATCCACCTTCGTCACCAACAGCAGTAACAAGTCCGCGTTCTTTAAGGATTTTCTTAAGAGCGTGGAATACTTCAGCACCCCAACGAAGTGCTTCTTTAAATGTTGGTGCACCAACAGGCATAATCATGAACTCTTGGAATGCAATTGGAGCATCTGAGTGAGATCCACCGTTGATGATGTTCATCATTGGAGTTGGAAGAACTTTAGCGTTAAAACCACCTAAGTAGTTATAAAGTGGCACTTCAAGGTAGTCAGCTGCAGCACGAGCTACGGCAATAGAAACACCAAGAATAGCATTAGCACCAAGTTTACCTTTGTTAGGAGTACCATCAAGTGCAATCATAGCACGGTCAATAGCTTGTTGATCACGAACATCAAAACCGATGATTGCTTCAGCGATAATGTTGTTAACGTTGTCAACTGCTTTTTCTGTACCTAAACCTAAGTAACGAGATTTGTCGCCATCACGTAATTCAACTGCTTCATGCTCACCAGTAGAAGCTCCTGAAGGAACCATTCCACGTCCGAAAGCACCTGATTCAGTATAAACTTCTACTTCAAGTGTTGGGTTACCGCGTGAGTCTAAGACTTCGCGAGCGTAAACATCAGTAATAATTGACATTATAATACTCTCCTTATGAGTTTTAATTTTTTACATGTTAATGTTACCACAAACTTCACAAATTATCAACTTAAAAAGGATATTTCTGAAAACGTGATATCGTTTTCATTGCATATTTCTGTAAACTATCCATAATTTCCGAATCCTTTTGAATACATCTTTTAATAGCTTTTTAATTCAAAAATAAGTATAATGAAATTATACGCTTTTAGGAGGTTATTATGGAGTCTACAGATAAAAGAATCTTGCAGAGCGCTTTAGGCGAACACAGGTTAAACCCCGACCAACAACGCTATTATTTGAGAACTTTTGCCGAAAGAATACTGTTAACTATTCCTCTTGAGGGGATTGATGATCACATTGCAAGGGAAGAATTTGAACGCCTACTACCAACTTTTGTTGACAACTATCAACCCCTTTCTTTAAAATTATCAAGTGATTTGAATTCTGACACACAGATGTTCTTTATGAAATTAGCCAGTAAAAAAAGTATCCCCTCTACAATTATCGACGAAACCGGAAGCACTTCACCTTTTGCACTAGTTTTACATACTGATCATGCTGTTAACTTAGACGAAACCTCAATAACAAGCTCAATTGAAACTAAACCAACTAATGAGGTTCCACCAAAAAAAGAATCTTTCTGGCAAAAATTATTTGCCGATTAACGCAAAAAAGCCAAATGGCTTTTTTAGTTTTTTCCAAATTCATAAGCTAGAAAACTACTTGTTCTTGCATTTCTTATAGTTACTTCTTGATAAAGTGATGTTTTAATTAGCCCCTTATGATAAAAAGAAGAAGAGTAGGCTTCCTCGCTCTCTACTGCCCAATAAAGGGCTAAATCTTTTAAAACAAGTTGTTCCTTGGGTGCTAAGGGGACTGTTTCCAACCATTTTTGCACTTCATGACTGGACTGGCTAGGAAGAAGAAAAAGGACATTCTTTCTAAAATGATCCTTGTGCCACCATTTTGGTAAGCTGCTATATTCTTCAGTTAAAGTTTGCTTCTCAATTATGACAAAAGGAATGGGAAAATCATAGTGGCTATTAAATAGCGCCTTCAATAGGCCATATAAGTCATCTTTATCATGATAACTTTCAAAATAAAGATTGCCACTATTAATATAAGACTTGACCCTTTCTAGTCCTAACGTTATTAATAGTAGCTTTAAATCAGCCATGCTAACCTTATGCCGTCCTCCAACATTAATAGCTCTCAACAATAAAAGATAAGCTTTCATACAATCACCATATCATTGTCATCAAAAGGCATCGTCGGATTCCAACAGACTTCCCAAACGTAATAGTCAAGATCAGCAAAATAGGCATGGAATCCTCCCCAAAACACGTCACTGGGCTCTTTTAAAATTGTAGCACCAGCCTTTCGGGCCATTTCAATAACTGAGACAACTTCCTTTTGACTTTTAGTATTATATGCCAAAGTCATACCGTTAAAGTGTTTTTCTGGTAAAAGAGGTAATTGAGCTCCAAAATCTAAAGACAAGTCAGAAAGAGGAAACAATTCCAATTTTGAACCACCATTATTAAAGAATACAATTGCTGGATGGTTTTCTTTTTCTTTCGTTTCAAAGCCTAAACCATCTCGGTAAAATGAGACGGATTTTTCCATATTTCTTACACCTAGACAAATAATATTGACCCGATTCATTTGTTTGCCCTTTCATGTTGGGAGATAATAGCTAATACTTCTCTTAAATCTGGAATATCAATCCTATATGCTGCCTCTTGTTTCACCAATTCTTTAGCACAAAATGCAATACCAATACCCGCTTCTTTAATCATCATCAGGTCATTGGCACCGTCTCCCACAGCAATAGTTTGTGATAAATCAAGACCATTGAGATCAGCCCACTCTTTTAATTTATCACATTTTACTTCCTTAGTAACAATTGGACCCTCCAACTTTCCAGTTAGTGTGTCATCTCTGACTTGCAAACGATTCGCCATAACATAGTCTATGCCAAGTTCAGCAGCCAATCTATCAACAGTCTCGTGAAAACCTCCTGATACCAAGCCAATCTTATAGTGACGCTCATGAAGAGTGGCAACAAGTTCTTTTGCTCCTTTTTGAAAATGAATCATTGGGTAAATGCTATCAAATACCTCTGCACTTAGGCCTGAAAGTAAAGAAACACGCTCTTTTAATGCCTCTTCAAAATCAAGGTGACCCTTCATAGCAAGTTCCGTAATCTTTGCAATTTCTCGCCCTAAACCAGCAGCTTGACCTAAGAGATCAATGACCTCTTCTTGCACTAATGTTGAATCAACATCCATAACAAGCAAACCTTTAATCTTATCCATTTATCCACCTTTTCTTAATAATTCTTAAAGAAAAAAGTTTGAGACTTAGCTCAAACTTTTTAAAAACGAATGCGTTCACGTGTTCTCTCATATGAATTAACAAAACGGTCAGTAACTCCTGGCTCAACAGTTTCTAGGACATATGAAATTTCATCAAAAGATGCTTGATAATCAAACTCAACTTCAAAAAGCTGCATAGCAATTTCAAAGGAATGTTGAACACCAGGTTCAAAACTACGGTAACGATTTGAATACTGCAACAACTGCTCTGTTAAAGTTGCATTTTGGACAACTTGATAAGTATAGGCTTCAAGATCAGTAATTGAAGCTTCTGCAATATCCCTTAAGCGTGAAATTGCTTCAATATTAATTTTTCCTTTACTCAGTTCATCCATCAGAGCTTCCAATTGTGTACTGCTTGTAAAGAATGTATTTAAATAATCTTGAGGAATGCCAGGTAAATGGCGTTTCTCCATAAAGCGTTTAATCATATGAAGTTGTGTCACAAAGAGTGTCGCATCTTTACGTGTTTTTGCTTCAATCCCTTCAATACCTTTAATCTCTTCAAAAACTTCCATTTGGCCTGCCTCAACTCCAGCAAGAGTTTTAAGCGCTTTGCCAAAAATAGCATGTAATTCTGAGAATGGTTTTTCTTGACGTTCAAAGTCTTGTGCTAATTCTAAAGTTGTCGCTTCCAAATTAGCAATTTCTTTATCAAAAGCTTGAATGGTTAATGCTTGGTTCTCATTCAAGATATATTTACGTGAAAGACGGTTCAATTCCTCTTTTAATTTGCCATTATTTTCTTTAGCATGGGCAAGGTATGAAGGAATAATTTTACTATCTTTTTCAGCTAGCTTTTGAGCTTTGATTTCACGTTCAAAAAGGTCATAAAGGCTATCAACTTTGTCTTGGATAAGCTGATTTTCTTCTCTAGCATGATCTAAATCTAAAGAGACTAACTCTGAAGCATTTGACCCGATTGATTCACGAATCTCTTGGAAACGCGCCTCAATATTTTTCTCTGCAAAATGATAATTTTCCTCTAAAAGACGACGATAGCCACTTTCAAGATCATCTAGTTGGTCAGGGAAGTGTTTTTCAAGTTTCTCAACAATTTCAGGAACTTGTTCTGTGATTTGACCCAAAGCAATTGTATGTTCTTCTGCTTTATCAAGCACTTCAGAAGCTTCAACTGGGTCCCCAGAAGAGTTTAACGTTACAAATTGAGAAAACTCTGTTTCAATATTCTTCATCTGTTTATCAATTTCGTCTTTTGTAGAGCCGAATTGATTTTCTTTTTCAGAAATTGAAGCCTGCAAACTTTCATATAAGTCAAGTGCATGTGTGACACGAGCACTATTTTTTTCCTCTTGCTCCTTTAAAATACCAAGTGCTTCACGAATAGCAGTGATATCTTCTTCAACAAGATTTAACTGACTTTCAACACTATTAATTTCATGCTTAGCACGGATAAAATTAAAGGTATCATTCAATTTTTCAGCTTCAAATAAATGATTTTCAATATCAGTAAATGAATTGTGGGTTAAATCAACCCATTTTTGATTCCACTCTCTAAAAGATGTTTGACTTTGACCAATTAAGTGAAGTGATTTCACTTCTTCAATTTCATCATTGACAGGTAAGCCGAATAACTTTTCTTTTCTTTCTTCTAAATTAGTGATAACTGATTCGTTTCGTTTACGTACAATTACGCCAATCAGATAAGCAATGATTACTAGTAGAACGACTGCTACTATCAGCAAGATGATTCCGCTTGACATCTTAATCTCCTTATATTTTAAAACAAGACATACCGCTAAGCTTTTCGAGAATCTTTTAGCGTGACTTGTTTATTATTAAATTTTCAACAAAAATATACTATAACGTTACGATTATAACATACTTTAAAACGCTTTTCAAAGAATAATTAACTAAATATCAAGCGTACTATAAACAGCATTTTCTTCGATAAATTCACGTCTTGGCTCTACACGATCCCCCATTAACATATCAAAAACTTTATCCGCTTCAGCGGCATCATCAACTGTTACACGGGCCATCAAGCGATTTTCAGGGTCCATTGTTGTTTCCCAAAGTTGATGATCATCCATCTCACCAAGACCTTTATAGCGCTGTACTGTTGGCCGTGAACGTCCAACACTATATTCTTCCAAAGCAGCTTTCAATTCTTCTTCTTGATTTAAGCCAGGTTGAATATACTTTTTGATTTCACTACCAACTTTAACACCATAAATAGGTGGCTGAGCAATATAAACATAACCAGCTTCTAAAACAGGACGCATAAAACGATAAATCAAGGTTAAGAGCAAGGTTCTAATATGCGCACCATCTACATCGGCATCGGTCATTATGACAAGTTTTTGGTAACGGGCTTTTGAAACATCAAAATCTGAACCAAAGCCTGTCCCCATTGCTGTAAATAAACTACGGATTTCTTCATTGGCTAAAATTTTATCCATTGTAGCTTTTTCAACATTAAGGATTTTTCCTCGAATTGGAAGAATTGCTTGAAATTCACGATTTCTACCTGACTTAGCAGATCCGCCGGCAGAGTCTCCCTCAACGATAAAGAGTTCATTTTGGCTAGCATCATTTGATGAACAGTCTGCTAGTTTCCCTGGTAAATTTGAAATTTCAAGTCCTGATTTTTTACGAGTTACTTCACGGGCACGCTTTGCAGCAATTCTAGCTTTTGATGCTAAAATTCCTTTATCAACAATACGACGAGCAACCTGAGGGTTTTCCAATAAGAATCTTTGGAAGGCATCACTGAAGAGTCTATTTGTGATTTTCACAACTTCAGAATTTCCTAGTTTAGTCTTTGTTTGTCCCTCAAATTGAGGATTTGGATGTTTTACAGAAATAACTGCCGTTAACCCTTCACGAACATCTTCACCGGTAAGGTTATCATCATTTTCTTTAAGAATTTTATTTTTCTTAGCGTAATCATTAATAACACGTGTTAAGGCTGTTCTAAAACCTTGTTCATGAGTTCCGCCTTCATGAGTATGAATGTTATTTGCAAAACTCATAACATTTTCATGATAACTCGTTGTATACTGCATTGCAACTTCTACTGCAATACCATCCATTTCACCATCTGTATAGATTGGGCTTTCAATAATAACATCTTTTTTTTCATTGAGGTATTCAACATAACTAGCAATACCACCTTCATAATGAAAATTCTTTTCTTGTTCAATGTCTTTACGTTTATCTGCAATTGAAATTTTTAGGCCACGATTTAGAAAGGCTAATTCCTGAATACGTTTTGCCAATTTATCAAAGTCAAAGACTACTGTTTCTGTAAAAATTTCAGGATCTGGTGTAAAGTGAACCGTTGTACCAGATAAATCAGTGCTGCCAATAATGGCTAAATCTTCTCCTACCACACCACGTTTAAATTCTTGATAGTAGATATTTCCATTTTTATAAACCCGGACATCTAACTGTGTTGAGAGGGCATTAACAACTGATGAACCAACCCCATGCAGACCACCTGAAACCTTATAACCGCCTCCGCCGAATTTACCTCCAGCATGGAGAACTGTAAAGACTGTTTCAACAGCAGGTCGACCCGTTTTTTCTTGAATATCAACAGGAATCCCACGGCCATCATCAACAACGGTAATGGAATCATCTTCTTCGATATACACTTTGATTTCACTTGCAAATCCTGCCAAAGCTTCATCAATAGAGTTATCAACGATTTCCCACACCAAGTGATGCAAGCCTTCTTTAGAGGTGGATCCGATATACATCCCAGGACGCATACGAACAGCTTCAAGTCCTTCTAAAACCTGAATCTGGCTGGCATCATATTCTTGAATAGTGTCTTGTTCTTGTTTTATTTCTTCAGTCATTTAATTCACAGTCTCCAATAGGGATTTTTTTCCATCGACAAGCAAGGTGTCAAAACCTGCTGCTTGCCCTGCTTCTTTATCGATTTCCCTGTCACCGATAACTAAGCCACTACAAATATCATATTTTTCTTTTAAATAGAGTAAACTCTCAGGACTAGTTTTTCTCTTAAAGCCATCAGATGCAGTAATCACTTCTGTAAAATATGGGCTTAGGTGAGCTTGTTTCAGAAGTAAGAGAACCTGATTATCGCGATGCGAAATCAAAAAATTCCGAGACCCCTCAGATACAATTTTATGCAATATTTCGTGACAGCCCTTAGCCCATACAGGGTCAGCCAATCTTGAAGCTTCATTTTTCTTATACGAGGCCAAAAAAAGCGGTTCTTGTAAAGCAAAAGTTGTCACTGCACTATCTGTTGATTCCTTTAATTTTTGGTAGACTGCATCATGGTCTCCAGAAAGATTAAATTCCTCTAAGGTCTTGAGAAAGGCTTGAGTGGAAAGCTCGTAATTGTCAAGCAAGGTACCACCCAAATCCCAAATATAATCCTGATAATTCATAGCCTTTATTATAACACATTTTACTGTATTTTTATAGTTTTAAATTCAAAATACAAATCAAAAAAAGCTGACTTCTCTCGGTCAACTTTCCTTTTCTTAGTAATAATATTTATAACTTCTTTGCAAATTTTTTTCACTTTCTTTTTCCTTATCAAGCATCTGCTGATAATGCATGGATAAAATCAAGCCAACACCTATAAGGTTTGAAATCAAGGATGATCCCCCCTGAGAAATAAAAGGCAAAGGAATTCCCGTTAAAGGTAAAATACCAATAGCTGCACCAATATTCTCAAAAATATGGAATAAAATCATCATGATAAAACCAGTTGAAATATAGGTGTAAAATAAATTATTTGACTCCAAAGTTACTCGTAACATCCGATAAATCAAGATAAGATACAAAGCTAATAAAATTGCAGAACCAATAAAGCCAAAATTTTCAGCAATTACTGTAAAAATCATATCACTTTCTCTAACTGGAACCGGTAAGTCAAGATGGTTAAATCCTTTCCCAAAAACACCTCCACTACCGATAGAAATCATACTTTGTGTTTGTTGATAGGCGATGGTTTCTGAAAAATCGAAAGGGGTCAGCCAGGCTGAAATACGATTGATTTTATAGGTATCCATCCCCTGATTATAGAGAAATTGTTTGCCTTGTGGTAATAAAAATACTAGCAAAAACAAGGCAAACAAGAGAATTAAAAAACTCACAATGGGAAGAATAATTCGCCATGAAACGCCTGAAACAAGAACCATTCCAGCAAGAATTGCCATGAAAACAAGCGCAGTCCCTAAATCTTTTTGCAAAGCTAACAAAACCATCACAGGTAAGGTTAAGAAGAAATATAGCCCTAGCAATTTCCAATCATCAGACAATTGTTCTCTTTTGTGTCCCTTAAAAGAGACCGTTGTCCAAGCAAGTGCTAAGATGTAGGAAATCTTCATAAATTCCGATGGTTGAAAGAGCGTTACAGAACCTAGTGTAACCCAGTTTTTAGCCCCTGTAGCCGCAACAAGCTGTGGGCTAAAAAAAACAAGGGGGAGTATCATCAAAGCTAAACCTAACAGGTAGAAAAAAGGGGTCAATTTCCAGAGGAAGGCTCTTGAGAAAAACATTAAAATAAAAGCAAACAAGGCTCCAAATCCAATCCAAAGAAGCTGTTGAATCATTACTTTATCAATCATTTTTGGAAAATCATGGAAGGTTGCAACATAAATCGATAATAAGCCAATAATCAACAAACAAAAAACTGGAAAAATAATACCGTAATCAATTTTGCTATCAAGTCCTTTTTGAAATTTCACCATGAAAGCCACCTTTTCTCATCAAAGTCATTATCACACTTGAAAAACGTAACCATAAATAAAAAAGAGCCATTCAATGGCTACTATTAACAAGTATCAAATGACCCCTGCCGGAATCGAACCAGCAACTACTCCTTAGGAGGGAGTTGTTATATCCATTGAACTAAGGGGTCTTAGAGTATTAATTACTCTAACTATTGTAGCTTAGAAAAAGTGGAAATGCAAGATTAAACCGTTAGTCTTTTTGACTATTTCTATATTTTTCCATTTTCTTTTTAAAAAGTTCTCCATTTGTTGGTGGTGTAATGGTAATAGCATTTGCACCTGCATCAATTATTTTCTTGATGGTTTCTTCAGTTGGACCTCCGGTAGCCATGATTGGAAAATCTGGAAACTCTGCTCTAATTTTTTTTACAATATTAAGGGTATTAGGACCACCACTAACATTTAAAATGTCAACACCCGCTTCAATGCGAGATTTGATATCAGAATGCTCCGAAACAACTGTATATATAATTGGAATGTCAATCATTTCTTCAATGGTTTTAATTGTGTCAACCTGTGTTGGTCCATTAACTACAACAGCATAAGCTCCTTCTGATTCTGAAAATAAACTCATATTTGCAGAACGATAACCTGTAGTTAAACCGCCTCCTACTCCTGCAAAAACAGGAACACTTGAAGACATCATAATACTCTTTAAGATAGAAGGATTTGGTGTAAAGGGATAAACTGCCAAAATGGCATCCGCATTACTGTTAGAAATAATTGCCACATCTGTACTAAATAATATTGATTTTATCTTTCTGCCATAAATATAAATACCTGAGCATTCTTTAATAATGCCTGGCATCTCTATAATTTCTTTACGCAAATCTGACATTACTACTGGAGTTTGACGTTTCTTTTTCATCATTACTAGTCCTATACTTCACACTTATTTTTCTTATTGTAACATATGATGACTATTCTTGGCATTATAATATGATATTTTCAGTAACTTTTAGCATTTTAAAACTAACTACGAAAACTGATCAAAAAAATAAGGCACCTTGATAACTTAATCCCTTTTTAAAATTCATCCTTCATTCATTTTTATAACTTTTTTCACCAAAAACGAGAAAATAAAAAAACCTCTCTGATGAGAGGTAAATCTGACAAATCCTACTCGGGCTAGCCAGACGAGAAAAAGAGAAATTCACTTCTATCCAAGGATACTTCACCAACTTCTTATTTTCTTGTCCCAGTCTTTATGCCCTAAGTAACTGAAGATTAACGTCTGATTTCTTTGATACGTGCTGCTTTACCTTGTAATGCACGTAGGTAGTAAAGTTTAGCACGACGGACTTTACCGTAACGCACAACTTCAATTTTTGCTACACGTGGTGTGTGGATTGGGAAAGTACGTTCTACACCGATACCACCTGAGATTTTACGAACTGTGTACATTTCTGAGATCCCTTGACCTTTACGTGAAATAACCACACCTTCAAAGATCTGAATACGTTCGCGAGTACCTTCGACAACTTTAGCGTGAACGCGTACAGTGTCTCCAGCGCGGAATTCTGGAATATCAGAGCGAAGTTGACCTTCTGTCAAACTTTGGATTAATGGATTCATTTTTATTCTCCTATCTTACTAATCTTAAGAGGACATCTTAGCGGATTAGCCGTAAATTTTGTATGTCCATTACATACAGGCTATATCATATCAAAAAATTCTTGACTTGTAAAGCTATTTAAGCTTCTTTATTAGCATAAATACTTTCTTTTTTATTAAGGTTATAAGCTAGCGCGACAACAATAAGATAGGCCCAAATATAATCCGGCCCAAAGACCTCTACACCAATAAAAACAGGAGCTAAAAAGGTATTGGTTGCACTGGCAAATACTGACGTGTAACCTAAGGCAGCTACTAACATAACGGGCAATCCAAACACAGGAGCTAAAACCACTCCTAAGGAGGCGCCAATAGCAAACAAAGGGGTCACTTCACCACCTTGAAAGCCAGCTGCAAGTGTTACGACCGTTAACAATAATTTTAAGAGCCAATCGTAAGTGTAAATCTCCCCTCCAGAAAAGGCCGCTTGAATCACATTTGTTCCCAAACCACTATAGCGCCCCCAATGAGCCACTAACAGACTTACTGTTAAAAAAAGCGAAACAAGAAAAATGCGATAATAGGGGTTGGTCATTTTAGCTGCAAACTTTTGTTTTGTTTGTGTTAATAAGATAGCAAAAGCATTTCCAACTAAGCCAAAAATCAGCCCTAGAAGCAATAATTTAGCAAAAAGAATTGGAGTAAGCTCAAGCTGACTATCTAAAATAGCATGAAACTTTTCCAAACCTAAAAAATGCGAGGTATAAGACGCCGTAAAAGCTGCAATCAAAGAAGGTAACAAAGCCGTCAAATAGAGTTTATTTAAAACAAGAACTTCAAGGGCAAATAAGAGAGCTGCAATTGGGGTTTGAAAAAGCCCTGCGAAACCGGCTGCCATACCAATAACAGCCATCATTGAAGAAGCTCCTTCAAACTTAAAAAATCCCTTAAAGGCATTTGAAAGAGTAGCACCGATTTGAACCGCTACCCCTTCACGACCTGCACTAGCGCCAAATAAATGGCTCAACCAGGTTGAAATCATAATGAGAGGAATCAGAATCAAAGGAAGGTCTTTCCTTTTGTTCTGACCAACTTCAAAGACTAAAGCCATTCCTTTGGAAGCAATTTTTCCGTACTTTTGGTAGCAAAAGACAATCACTAAGCCGATAACTGCTAAAAAGGGTAGCAAGTAAGCAATATGCTTATCCCTAAAGGCTGAAATTAGTAAAAGGCCTGAGCCAAAGATGTAATCCATAACGCCAACAAGAAAACCAATAAATAAGCCATAAGCACACAAGACTAACTTATCTTTAATTGCTAATTCCGGTACTGTCTCCATTATAAACCTCTTTCATTATCATCATTTTCAATGAATTGATTTTGGAAAGCTCTAGAACTAGCCATAATAGCTGTAAAAGATTGCACTACCGTTTCCTTATAAAGATCTTTTGTCACCAATCCAGCAACTTTCTCCAAAATATAGTTCTCCCTTTGGGCATCAAGTACAGGTAACTGATGCTGCTTTTTGTAACTTGTTACTGCTGCTACTAGATCCATTCTTTTCTCAATTAATGCAACTAATGCAATATCAACTTTATCAATTTCTTGGCGAATATCTTTTAATTCCAATTAACTTTCCTATTTTCTATAAACAACTTTTCTAGCATCATAAAAGAAGTTAGCCGTTCACATTTTTTCCATCATAAAAGACACAAATGGAAAAAGAACGCAATCTAACTTCTTTATCTGACTATTCTATTATGACAGACGATTAATAGCGTCTGACATTTCTGTTGCAAAGGTTTCTAAATGCTCAATATCTTCATCTTCTGCTGCTAAATCAACCTTGACCGAAGCAGCACCTTTACTTGCACCAGTTAAGACAAATTGCTCTTCAAATTCATCGACTGATTTACAGAAATAATCGTAAAAAGTATCACCGGAACCGACAACACCAAAAACTTTTCCTGATAAATCTAAATCTTGTAAGTCTTCATAAAAATCGACGATTTCGTCTGGTAAATCACCATCACCATAAGTATACGTTGCAACAATTGCCATATCAGCATCTTCAAAATCCGAAGCATCAACTGAGGTACATTCGTCAATTTCAACATCATGACCTAACTCTTGTAACTTATTAGCTACAATATCAGCAATTTCTTCAGTATTTCCTGTCATGCTGGCATAAACGATTTTTGCTAATGCCATAATTTCCTCCAAAAATAACTAAACTTCATTCATTTTACCATATTTTCTTAGGAAAATCACTAGTAAATCACAGATAGTTCTGATAGTTTTCTGCTAATTTCGCTAAAAGCACCGCTTTTTCATCAGAAGATGCAAAAGAAGCATGGATAGCATCTTGATTATGCTTGTAAAAGTCTAGAGCTGAGCTTTTAAAATACTCATGGTATAGCTGATACTCTTTTGTTAAATTAGTATCTGATACCGTTCTGTTATCAGTATTTATTGATAATTTTGCACCAGCATTTTTCAAGAAAAGGTAGGGGAATTCATCAATTGTTCTTGCAGCTTTTGTTTGTAAATTACTTGTTAAACAGAGTTCAGCTGTGACATCATGTGCAATAAATTGCTCTAAAAGAACTTGATTGTTGCAAATTGCTGTCGTGTGTCCTAAACGTTTGATCCCTAAATCAATGGCTTGTTCAATATAATTTGGACAACCACACTCACCAGCATGAAGGGTGAAGGGTAGTCCTAAAGCCTGCGTTTCTTTAATCAGAGTTTCCAGATGGTGTGGGGGAAAATCAAGTTCGTTCCCAGCAAAATCAAACCCAACCAAGCCTCGGTGAGCCCAAGAAATAACATCATTAAAAATGGATTGGCTAACTGCTAATGACGACTGTCTCAAGCCACAAACAATAGCTTTTGCAACAATTCCAAATTCATCTTGTGCTCTATTTAAACCATCTAAAACGGCTTCAACAACTTGATTAGCACTTAAGCCTTGGTGCATTGACAATTCTGGAGCAAAACGAATTTCAGTATAAATAACATTTTCTAAGGCAGCTGTTTTTGCGACATCGTAAGCTGCTAATCTCAAAGCATCTTGCGTTTGAAGTAAGGGAGTAATAAAATCAAAAGTCTTAAGATAATCCATTAAGCACTCTGCTGAAGGTGGTGCTGTAACAAGTTTTTTTAAATCACGGTCATCATCTGGGATATCAATTCCAGCCATATCGGCCAGTTTACGAATAGCCTCTAAAGATAATGATCCATCTAAATGACAGTGTAATTCCGTTTTAGCTAAATTGTGAAACAGCTTGTTTTCCATGAAACACCTCGTGAATTTATTTTAAATATCATAACAAATTTTCCTTTAAAATCAAGAGGTTTTTGGCGTTTTTTGAAATAAAGTTTGTTATTTGTGCAAAAAATAAATATTATCGTTTTGAAAAAGAAAACAAGGTGACTATGGCCGAACATTAATTGTTTTTATAAAGATAATATCTGTGGTTATATAGTTTGTTTTTTCCATTTCTGTTTGTTATGATGGCACTATAAACATCTTGAGGAGGTTTCTTATGACAAACTATAACATTCCTGAAGTTTGGATAAATACTACAAATCCTTCAGCTTTAAACCAAGACAAAGCAGGGAGCCGATTCCAACAAAAACTTCCCAAAGGAGAAGCTATCTTTCAACTCTACACATTAGCCACTCCTAATGGGATTAAGCCGATTATTCTCTTAGAAGAACTCAAAGAAGCTGGTATTCTAACGGTTGACTATGATTTATTCAAAATAGACATCACCAAAGGGCAACAGTTTGGCAGTGATTTTGTTGCTATTAACCCTAATTCAAAAATTCCTGCTATGATTGATCAGTCAAACCAAGACCTTGCTGTTTTTGAATCAGCAAATATACTACTTTATTTAGCTGAAAAATACCATTTTCTGCTAGGAGAAACCCTCAAAGAAAGAACCCAAATCTTAAATTGGCTGTTTTGGCAAACCGGGGCTGCTCCATTTCTTGGAGGTGGCTTTGGACATTTCTTCCATTATGCACCTGAAAAATTAGAGTACCCAATTGACCGCTATACTATGGAAACCAAGCGACAACTGGACTTACTTGATAAGGAACTAAGTCGCAAAGCCTATATTTGTGGAGATTCTTATAGTATCGCTGATATTGCCATTTGGTCTTGGTATGGCCAGTTGGTGCTTGACCGGCTTTACCCTAATGCTGCCGTATTCCTTGATAGCGATCACTATCAAGCAGTCAAACGTTGGGCAAATCACATTTTAGAGCGTCCTGCCGTTCAAAGAGCATTAGCTGCTAGCTATCAATCCATCACTTAAAACATCCAAAAAGGCCTCAAGGCTTTAAGAATGGGAGACCAATCTTAAAGCCTTAAGGCTATTTTTTGAGTGTCATTTTTTTCAAATGATTAAGAAGAATTTCCATGTCTTGTTGACTACCAATTGAAATTCTTAAATAATCCGTAATCATTGAAATATCAGGATAATGTCTTACAAGAATATTTTCTTTCTTAAGAAGTTGCAAAAGTTGCTCTGCTTTAATCTTATTAGGTTTAACAAGTAAGAAATTGGTAACACTTGGAATAACGTCATAACCCAGTTTAACTAATTCCTTTGAAAACCAATCCCTGGTCTGACAAATACGGCTAATCGTCTCTTGATAATAGGCCCAATCTTTAATGGCTTCAGTCGCAAGTACTTCTGCAATACTATCAATATTATAAGGATTAACAGAATCTTTCACTGCGTTCATCAGCTGGATAATTTCAGGATGACCAATCCCGTAACCAACACGTAAGCCCGCTAAAGAAGCATCTTTAGAAAAAGTCCTAACAATGAAAAGGTTTTTGTATTTTGGTAAAAGTTCTAAAGCAGATTGACCACCAAAATTGATATAGGCCTCATCCACAATAACCATAACATTAGGATTTGCCTTGATGATATCCTCAATCTCCGATAAGGGTTTAAAAATACCTGTTGGAGCATTTGGATTGACCAATACAATCCCACCGTTTTCTTTTTGATAATCTTTTGTTTTGATAGTGAAATCATCTGCTAATGCTACTTCTTGATAAGGAATATGGTAAAGTTCAGCTAAAACTTTATAAAAACCATAGGTTACATCCGCAAAAAGTAAAGGCGCTTGATTATTAAAGAATGCTAGAAAGGCCATAGCAAGCACTTCATCACTACCACTTCCCATAATCAACATCTCTTTTGACACACCAAGGTGTTCTGCGACAGCCTCTTTTAGAGCTGTCTGATCAACTGGTGAATATTTTCGGAGTTGACTATAATCAAATGCTTTTAAGGCTTCTTCAACCTTAGGACTTGGTGGAAAAGGGTTTTCATTGGTATTAAGTTTTATAGTGTTTGCATTTTTGGCTGGCTCGCCTGGAATATATGGAGCCATCTGTCTTAGACCTTGAATCATATCAACCTCGTTTTATACCTTATTTTGCCTCTGTGTAAGTTGCCGATTTATCAATATAAGATTTGTAAGTGTCACCCTTAACTTTTTTAACAACCTGATTAATTGTTTTTTGAAGTTTTGGACTGTTCTTAGGCATTGCAACGACTTTTGAATCTGCATTATTTGTTTTAAAAGTGTAATCAACAATAACCAAATCACTATTTTGAGCAATATATCCTGCAGCAACTGGACCATCCATTGTAGCTGCATCAAGTTGACCATGTTTCAATTCATTAATCACTTCACCCATTTCTGTTAAACTAACAATTTGAGAGTCTTTCAACTGTGTTTTAGCTAAGTTTTCTTGAATGGTTGCTTTTTGAGCACCAACTTTTTTGCCTGCCAGTGCTTGCATATCTTTTAACTTAGCAGCATCACTTTTCTTAACCACAATGGCATTTTCCGTATCGTAATATGATTCTGAAAAATCATAAACTTTCGCACGTTCTTTAGTGTATGAAATCCCAGAAATAGCAATGTCTGCTTTTTTTGATTGTAAACTTGATAAAACATTATTAAAACTCATCGGTGATAGTTTCAATTTTACACCTAATTGGTCCGCAATATCTTGTGCTAACATGATATCTGAACCTACAATGGTATTTTTCCCATCTTTCAAGGTTTGAAATTCAAAAGGGGCGTAATCAGGACTAAGAGCAACCACCAAGGTCCCTTTATCCTTGACCTTGTCTTGCGTGTCTTTAGCTGTTGTTCCACATGCAGTAAGTGAGAACAGTGCTAGAAGACTAGCTACTGTTACTAAATATTTCTTTTTCATAAATCATTTCTCCTTAAGTAATTGACTCTTATAATATAACATAAATATTCACTTGTCAAGTGCAATTTGAATATTTATACCATTTCCCCAAAAGCTATTTCTTTGCAACATTTTCTTTTATGTTATAATAAAGTCATTAACAGCCATAGACAGTGAGGATTACCTTATGTGGACCATTAAAACTTTTCAAGAATTAACCACTGAAGAACTTTTTCATATTTTAAAAGCAAGGGTTGACGTTTTTGTTGTTGAGCAAGCTTGTGCTTATCCAGAAATTGATGACTTGGACAAAGATTCCTATCACTTATTTCATACAAATAACAAGCAGCAATTAGACGCTTACTGCCGTTTAATACCATCAGACAAGCTTATTAAATTAGGTCGTGTCTTAACTAGCAAAACAAGTCGTAAAACAGGATTAGGACGCCAACTTGTTGAGCAAGCTCTTGGTTTTTGTTTGCAACATTATCCTGATTTACCAGTTTATGCTCAAGCCCAAGCACATTTGCAAAACTTTTATGCATCATTTGGTTTCAAAGCCACTTCTAATGTCTATTTAGAAGATGACATCCCTCATATTGATATGATTAAAAAATAAAGGAATACCATGACATTATACACAGAAATCTTACACAAAATTCAAGAATACCAAACAATTATTATCCATCGCCATAAAAATCCTGATCCAGACGCACTTGGAAGTCAGGCTGGTTTAAAAGAAATTATTCAACACAATTTTCCAGATAAAAGGGTTTTGATGACGGGATACAATGAACCTAGCTTGTCCTGGATTTCTTTAATGGATGATGTCACTGATGCAGATTATTCTGGAGCTTTAGTGATTGTAACTGATACAGCTAACAGACCACGGATTGATGACCAGCGTTACCTTAATGGTGACTTCATGATTAAAATTGATCACCATCCCAATGATGATGTCTATGGGGATATTTGCCTTGTTGATACCTCTGCATCAAGTGCTAGTGAAATCATTGCAGATTTGGCATTTGATCAAGAGCTAAACCTATCAGCAAAAGCTGCACAATACCTCTACACTGGAATCGTTGGTGACACTGGCCGTTTTCTCTATCCAGCTACAACAAGTAAAACCTTGATGATTGCTAGCAAACTAAGAAACTATAATTTTGATTTTTCAGCTATTGCCCGTCAAA
This sequence comes from Streptococcus iniae, assembly GCF_030732225.1. NCBI lineage: Bacteria > Bacillati > Bacillota > Bacilli > Lactobacillales > Streptococcaceae > Streptococcus > Streptococcus iniae. The sequence continues at coordinate 1,318,394 of NZ_CP132230.1, forward strand.
TGGATTCCTTTTCATTTAAAATTGCTAAATTACAAGGCTATGTCTTCGATCATTTAGAGGTGGATGACAATGGTGCTGCTCGTGTTGTCATTACACAAGATATTTTAAAGCAATATGATGTTTCTGATGCTGAGAGTTCAGCAATTGTTGGCACTCCGGGTAAAATTGATTTGGTTCAAGCTTGGGCTATTTTTGTGGAACAAGCTGATGGGCACTATAGAGTCCGTATGCGCAGTAAATTTAAGGTCATCAACACCATTGCCAAACGACATGCTGGCGGTGGGCATCCTTTAGCCAGTGGCGCCAATTCATATAGCCTTGAAGAAAATGAGCAAATCTATCAAGAAATCAAAGCCCTAATGGCCAGTGATAAATAATGCTAAATTCTCAAAGTAAGTTCCACCTCTAGTAGAAATGGAATTTAGTCTGATAAAAACCAATAAAAACTGAAAAGGCAACACTTTTCTGTACAACATTTATAAAGTGTTTTTCTAGGCAATTAATCTTTTAGTCATTGGTGTTTGGTAGTTGAGACTACCATGAATGCGGTGGTAATTCCACCAATGAACATAGTCTTTAGTCTTAAGAACTAGTTCTTCCAGCGATTGAAAGGTTTCTTGATAAACAAATTCAATTTTGAAAGCACGATACGTACTTTCAGCTACGGCATTGTCATAAGGACAACCAGCCTGACTAAGCGAACGTGTGATTCCAAAGGCTTCCAATATTTCATCAATTAACTGATTATCAAACTCTTTGCCACGATCTGAATGGAACATCTTGACTTTGGTCAGGGCGTAAGGGATGCTTTGTATGGCTTGCTTAACGAGTTCAGCGGTCTTGTGCCAACCAAGAGACAGGCCGATGATTTCACGGTTGTATAGGTCAATGATGAGGCAAACATAAGCCCAACGATTGCCTACACGAACATAGGTTAAGTCAGTGACTAAGGCTTGTAGTGGTCTTTCTTGCTTAAACTGCCTGTCTAAGTGGTTGGGAATAGGGGCTTCATTCTTGCCTCTAGAATGTGGTTTGAAGGTGGCTTTCTGATAAACAGAAACCAAATTGAGTCGCTTCATAATGCGTCGAATCCGACGCCGTGAAAGTGTGATACCTTCGTTATTCAAGCATATTTTGATTTTTCTGGATCCGTATCTGGACTCGCTCTCGAGGAAAATTCTTTTAATAGTTTCTTCAAACTCCGTTTCAGATACTGACTCCACGGCTTGATAGTAATAACTTGAGCGTGGCATATTCAGCCAGCGACACATCTTTGAAATGCTGTATTTAGCCTTATTAGCAGTGATTATTTCCCTTTTTGTGCCATAATCACTGCCGCTTGCTTTAGGATATCTAATTGCATTTCGAGTTCTTTATTGTGTTTCCTGAGTTCAATTAGCTCCCGCTGTTCATCTGTCAGATTATCAACAGACTTGAATGAACCAGTTGTTTTGGCTTGTCTAACCCACTTATCGAAGGTGGAAGGGGTTAGCTCGTATTCCTTGATGAGGCTGCTACGCTTTCTACCAGCATTGTAAAGGTCCACAATTTGTTGCTTAAAATCATCGGTGAAGTGACGACGTACTTTTCTAGACATGGTTTTTCTCCCGTTTTTCTTAAGTGTAGAACACTTTATAATTTCTGTCTAGTTTAGTGTAACCTATTCAGAGGATATGATAGATACGTTGGCCCTTCTTGACCCCATTAGAAAGGACTCTATCTATTTTCCAGAAGGTCTCTTTGTTCAAAGGGATTCCTTCTCTAGATTCAACTAAAAGTTTTTCGTAGTTCCTTTGAGCTTGCTTAGCAAGATAGAAGGTCTTCTTGTAACCACAGTTGATCCTCCTCTTTGGACACCCATTACAAACATAGGGAGCTTTTCTTAGTAGCGGACAGTCTAGGCAGTCTTTGGTTGATTCTCTTAGTTGCTTATTTCGTTTGACTTCTTTTGCGATAGTAGTAGGGTGTTTCAGTAGATTAAGCCCGATGGCTTTAAAGGTTTCTCCTCTATCCAAACCAGATTGGATGTCATTACGGTCTGAGAGAGTTAGGTGTTTGTGTTTTGTCATGATGGATAAACTCATTTCTAATCCAAACGTCTCAGACTTAATTCCACCATAAAAATCCTTTTCACACTAACTTCCGGTTTTGGAGGGCAGACGGAACTTACTTTGAGAAATTACTGTGATAAATAATTTAGATAAAGTGGTCCAAAAGCCTTGTCAAATCCTTAATATTTTGTTAAACTAATGAGGTTAATAACTATGGGACAAAAGTACCATGGCAGAAAGGAAATTATTTTAAGATGAGAAAAGACATTCATCCAGATTATCGTCCAGTTGTATTTTTAGATACAACTACAGGTTACCAGTTCCTTAGCGGTTCTACTAAGAACAGCAAAGAAACTGTTGAGTTTGAAGGGGAAACTTACCCATTAATCCGTGTAGAAATTTCTTCAGATTCACACCCATTCTATACTGGACGTCAAAAATTCACTCAAGCAGACGGACGCGTGGATCGTTTCAACAAAAAATACGGTCTCAAAGACGAAAACGCTGCAAAATAAGCATGACATTATTAAACCACTTCTCCTTTGGAGAGGTGGTTTTTTTCAAATTAAAACGTAAAAAAAATGAACAACCCTGAGGTTATTCATTTTTTGATGCTTAATGGGCATTAATTTCTTGGGCGATTTGACGACCACTCAAGTCTGAACCATAGTAGGTTGGCCAATGCTCCATTTCTTCTAAAAGTTTGTCATGGCTTTCTCCACCCCAATAAATATGGAAGTGTTCAGCTTTTCCAGGAGCAATCGCATGATCACTGAATTGAATGTATTTGAATTCACCAGCATCTTTTTCTTTTGCTTCAAACAAGAAGCGAACACCACGATTACCTTTTTTATACGTTAGAATTTTCTTACCAGAATACTTATAAGTAAGTGTTTTCTTTTGACCATCACGTTCAAATGTAATAGTATTCTTTTTACCATCAATTTTGATCTTATTAACATCTGTTTTATAGCCAATAGTATAATAGTCTTTGAATTCTTGGGCAGTCATTTGACCTTTAGATTTCTTAGCCTTATAATCCATTACTTGGTCTAATGTTCCATCTTGTAAGAATGGGTAAACTGATTGCCAGTTACCCGACCAGTCAGATAACTTGCGGTCTTTCACAGCATTATCTTTAAAGTAGCCGTTATAAACAGTCTTAGTTTTATCTTCTTCGGCCATAATTTCTTTACCTTCACGTTCTGTTGTTAAGGTTAAAGATTTTAAGTTTTTACGCATCACCGTTAAGTAATCTTGACCAGTTTTCATTTCTTTTTCAGTGAGACCCTCTAAAGGATTTAAAACTTCTGAGGAAACACCTGCTTCTTTTGCTAAGGTTTTAGCAACTTTACTTGATGCATTTTCTTCAAAATAAATGTATTTGATATCATATTTTTGAACATATTTTGATAATTCTGCTAAACGTTTCGCTGACGGTTCACTTTCAGCTGACACACCATTAATTGAAATCTGATTCAAGCCATAATCTAAAGCTAAATAGCCAAAAGCTGCATGTTGTGTTACAAAACTTTTTTGCTTAGCTGCAGAAAGTGTATCACTATATTCTTTGTCTAATTTTTTTAACTCTTCAATATATGCCTTAGCATTAGCTTTGAAAGCTTCTGCTTTTTCAGGATGTTTTTTAGCTAATTGCTGAGAAATGGATTCAACAACTGAGATACTACGATAAGGTGATAACCAAACGTGTGGATCATAGGCATGTGAATGCCCCTCGTGATCATGATCTTTATGATCGTGATCATCTTTTTTATCAGACTCTTCATGAGCATGTCCATCTTCTGAACCAGCTACTAAAAGCATGTCTCCAGTACCTTCGATATACTCAACTTTACCAGATTTTGTTGATTTTTTAACTTTAGGAATCCATGTTTCCATATTATCATCCATGTAGACTAAAGCATCAGCATCTTGAATTTTTTTAACGTCTTTTGTTGATGGTTCAAAATCGTGTGGCTCTACTCCTGCTTTCATCAGTAGACTAACGTCTCCTTCATTACCTACAACATGTTTTGTAAATTCATAAACAGGGTAAAAGGTTGTCACCACTTTGATTTTTTTGTCAGCTGCCATAACTTCTTGCGCTTGACTCAGTTGAAGAGCTGATGTCAAACCGACCAAACCAGTCATTAACAAAATATTTTTTTTCATGTTTCCTCCTAAATTAACTAGTTAATTTTTTACTGGTTAAGTATATCACACTGAGAATATTTTGCAAGTTTTTTATTTTTTTAATGTAAAACCCAGTCTTCTGTATCATCAGACTGGGTTTCTTTTCTAATCGAATAATTTCTAGTCACTTAATGAAAAACGGTTGGTCATTAAATTACTAGCATCAAACACAATGAGATTGAGTAACTTCTGAGTTTCTTCTTGGATGTAATCACTCATTTCTTGGTTTTTCACTGTTAAATCCACTTTTTCACCTTTTGAAAAAGCGTCTTCAACGGAATGAATCATTGCATGTCCTTTTGCCATTGTTTGGTCACTATAGGTTTCAATGGCTGTTTGATGGTGACTAAAATGAGAATCTGAAATAACTGCAATTAAGCGGTTAATCCAATAAAAATTATCTGTAGACACATTTTCTGTCGTGTTGGCAAAATAATTCGGGATGTGAGTCACTTGTGTGAAAAAGGGAACCATTGTATTAAAAGGCATTGCCCCATAAGACATCCACTGAATAGCTGCAATTTCTTTTGGCATATTCGGTCTGATTTGAAGCAGGGCCGTTTGACTAGTCCTATTTATCCCAATTGGTCGAAAAGCCTTCTGAGTAATTGCACTTCCTTCAGGTCCATAAGGATTGTAGATGGTGTCTTGGTAATGATTACTTAGAACATATTTGACGTCTTCAACTGTAACTTTACGGTATGGTTTTTGACACCAAGGGATAGCAAAACTATGTGGGTCTTGCTCAATTTCAGGATTTAGAAATTTTTGCATCGCCCAAGCACGAGGAGTGTTATAGTGTTTGTCTCGATCTTTTTGACTCCCAAAAGCATAACGTGGGTTGAAATGTTCATTAGAGTAGGTCAAATCCAAGTGGTAACGCTGGATAAAGTCTCTTAAATCTGCTGAACAAAGGTAGTCATCTGTGTTATTAAACTCAAAATGATCGATGCCTAGCTGATTAGGATTCGTCACATAAGCATCATCTGGCACACGACGTGCAATCCAGTGATGACCACCAACTGTTTCAAGCCACCAAATATCATTAACATCTGAAAAAGCAATACCATTAGATTCATAGGTTCCATATGCTTCTAAAAGTTTTCCAAGTCTCAAAACACCTTCTTTAGCAGAGTGAATATATGGAAGAACTAATGTAAGCATGTCTTCTTCGCCAATACCAGATTCTACCAGAGGATCCGCTCCAAGAACACGGGCATTAGTTGTAATGGTTTCTGTAGCACTCATGGCAACATTGACAGCGTTCACACCTGCCTCAGCCCAAATACCATCTTTGCCAAGTGCATCTGGAACGGAGGTGTAGGTCATCGGATTATCTGGTAAATCCATATTAAAAGAGGATAAAACCGACTGATAGTGTCTTGGTTGCTTATCAGCCTTTACCACTACCATTTTTTTAGGTGTGAAGTCACCATTTTGTGAGTCTTCTGTACGAGCAACCATGGTTGAACCATCATAACTGGCTTTTTTTCCCACTAGAATTGTTGTACAGGAATCTTGTATTTTTGTGTTTCTCATCGCTTCGCTCCTTATTGAATATCTTCAGCTATCTTATTAAGTTTACGCAACCTGTGATTAACACCACTCTTTGAAATTGGAAAATCCAGACTATCAGCAATTTCTTGAATAGAATAATCCGGATGTTTAATTCGAATTTGAGCAATTTGCTGAAGTTCAAAAGGTAAAGTGTCTAATCCAATAGTCTCCATAATCTTAATAATATTATTGATGGTTTTCATGCTAGCATTAATTGTTCTAGCAATGTTAGCTGTCTCAGCATTGTTGGCACGATTAATGTCATTTCTAGCTTCTCTGAGTAATTTAACTTCTTCAAAAGCTTCTTTACATTCCATTGCACCAATGATAATCATAAAATCCATGATGTCTTCTGCTTTTTGAAGATAAGTCACTGCGCCACTTTTATGTTCAATGGTTTTGGCGTCCAGCATAAATTTATGGAGCAATTCTGCCAGGTCTTGAGCATGGTCCAAATAGACTGAATAAATTTCTAACTGATACTTACCCGATTCTGGATCTTTGACTGTTCCAGTTGCTAAAAATGCTCCTTTTAAATAAGCACGACCAGCGTCATCATCACTTAGTATTTCTTTTTCAATACCTGTTTCAATACCAAAGAAGGAATCAGCTAATTTCAAGTCTGACAAAACATTATCAACAGACTCATCAATCAAAACAGAATAGACCCGGTTTTTTTTGAGGTTGGTTTTTTGATGGTAACTGATTTCTGGAACAATGTCGTAATTGCGTTCAATCAATGAATAAATGTATCTAGCAATTTTGGCATTTTCAGTTGTGATAGCTAGGGTTAACCCGCTCTGTTTTAGACTAAGACTTCCAGATAGTTTAATGATAGCAGACAATTCCCTCTTGTCATTACTGGAGGTATTAATCAACTCTTCTTTAACTTTTGTGGTAAAACTCATAGATGCCTTTCCCTAACTAAATTCATTAATTCTTCAACAACCAAATTCCCATCATGGAAAGCGCCACCGTTTTCCAAGCGTAAAAAATTAGAAGAAATGACACGTTTAGCTTCTTTGCTTAGGGCTTCAAATTGGTGTTCTACCTGAATTAAATATTCATCAAACTTATTAGAATCCATGTAAGATTGGGGAACTTTTTCAATATTGACTAATACAGTATCAACAACATCTTTTCCTAAATATTTGTTCAAAACAGATAAGTGGTCTGCATCTGAGAAATGCTCTGTCTCGCCGTACTGGGTCATGATATTACAAATATAAACCACTTCTGCTTTGGTTTGTTGTAGTGCCTCATTAATTTCTGGTATAACCAAATTAGGTAAAATGGAGGTAAATAAAGAGCCTGGACCAAGCACAATCATGTCACTCTCTAAAATTGTATCGACCACTTTTCGACTAGCCTTTGGTTTTTGATCATTATAGGTATTTGACACATAAACATGGTCAATCATCCCAGAATAATCAGCAATTGAACTCTCACCAATCACTTCATGGCCATCTTGAAAAACAGCATGAAGTGTTAAAGCATGCTCACTTGAGGGGTAAATTTTACCTGTAATATGGAAAAACTTGGTTAAAATCTGGATAGCATTATAAGTTGAACCTTGCATTTCAGAAATACCAGCAATAATTAAATTCCCTAAGGGATGACCTGCCAAGGCGCCATCATTTTCATTAAAACGGTATTGAAATACTTTTTCATAAAAACGAGGCATGTCACTCATGGCTAATAAGACATTACGTAAATCACCTGGCGGTGCTAATTGCATGGCATTACGGAGTTCACCAGATGAACCTCCATCATCAGCAACAGTTACAACTGCTGTAATATCAACTTCTTCTGTTCGTAAACTCTTTAAAATAACAGGGATACCAGTGCCTCCCCCTATAACAGTTATTTTGGGTCTTCTCATGATCTATTTACAGTTTCCTTACGTTTATTTTTATCACGATGACTTTCATTGACTGGCCAATTGTTATGTTTAATACTTTCAGCCAAACGGTGAGCAAAGGCAACACTACGGTGCTGACCTCCTGTGCATCCAATTGCAATGGTTAGTAAAGACTTTCCTTCTTTTTGATAAGCAGGAAGAATTGGTAAGAGCAAGTCTTGCAAATGCTTATTAAAGTCTTCTGATTCTTGATGGGTCATAACATAATCATAGACATCCTGATCTAAACCAGTCTTATGACGCAACTCAGGCAAGTAATAGGGATTTGGTAAAAAGCGCACATCAAAAACCAAATCTGCATCTAAAGGAATACCATATTTAAATCCAAAACTCATCACTTCAACACGAAATGACACGGTATTGGACTCGCTAGAGAATTGCTCTGAAATGGTTTGACACAATTGTCTAGGTGTCAAGTCACTAGTATCCACAACATTTTGACTCATATTTTTCAACGGTGCCAAAAGTTCTCTCTCTAATTTTATACCATCCAAGACGCGACCATCTGCAGCTAAGGGGTGACTGCGGCGTGTTTCTTTGTACCTTGAAACCAACTCATTATCTGTAGCGTCTAAAAAAAGAATTCTCAAGTCAATATGCCCATTGCTTTCGATATCATCTAAGATGTGATTAATTTCATTAAAGAAGAGGCGACTACGCATGTCCACAACCAGAGCCACACGCTTGTAATCACTACTGTTTTCAATGATTTCAATAAATTTAGGAGCCAGTGTTGGTGGCATATTATCAATGGTAAAATACCCTAAATCTTCAAAAGATTGAATAGCCACTGTTTTTCCTGCTCCACTCATTCCTGTAACAATTACAAGTTCTATTTTATTATCAGTCATATTTCTTCTCCTACTCAATGATCATCTCTAATGCTATTATAACATATAAAAACCTATCAAAGATAGGTCAGAAGTTCTTTCAAAAATTATCTGGCTTAATGCTTAGCATTTCGTTCTTGAAGCATCCTCTTTAATGCTTGCTTCAGATGATAGTTGTTTCGTAATGGATAATAATATTTCTGTTTGTAATTTTTGAATTTGCATTAAGTCTGATTGGTCCTGTAAGACCAAGTGATCTATTTTTGAATGCAATAAACGAATACCTTCTTCAGAAGTTTTATTGACTTGATAGTCATTTTTTGCTTGCAATCTGTCATATTCTGATGTTCTATTTTGACTCATCATAATAAGAGGCGCTTGAATTGCCGCAATAGTAGATAAGGCTAAATTCAATAGAATAAAGGGGTATTTATCAAAAGCTAAACCAAAGGGATTGATGATGTTAAACATCATCCAAGCGGCCATAAAAATCAAAAATGAAATGATAAAGGTCCACGTGCCCCCAAAGTGAGCGACAACATCAGCAAGTCTTTGCCCGAAAGTGGTTTTACTATCTAACTGATCTTGAATGTTTAAAATGGCATAATTTTGATTTTTAGAAACCTCATTAACCATTTCACGGATAACTTCATTCTTCATCTTAGCATTGTCAATCATTTCATTCAGGTATATGAGACGATAACTGGCTAAATTTTCCTGACTGATAAAAGAGGTGGCATCTAAGTCAGGATGGTCCTTAATAATTACGTTTTGTAATTGCTGATCTAATTCAAAAAGAAACAAGCCTTCTGTTCTAAGGTAAGAAGTTCCATTTATAGCATCAATAACCCAACGTTTTTCATTCATCGTTTACCTCTTTCTTTTTACGGATTACACAAAAGCTACCTGATATAAGCCGTAAAACTCACAAATTAATAGTTTGTATGTTCACACTTTAAACATTCAATGAATCTAAAAATATCTGAACATTACAACCTTACAGATTATGGTCTTGAAAGCTTAAATGAATCTTAAAGTGATTCCTTGAACAAGAAAAAAAAGCACCCTTACTAGAAGGGTACAATTCATTAATCATTAAGGTTTAATTCTGTGTAACATACGTGGGAATGGAATGGCTTCACGAATATGTTTTGTTCCTGCAACAAAGGTTACCATACGTTCTATACCAATACCAAATCCCCCATGAGGAACTGAGCCATATTTACGAAGGTCAAGGTAGAATTCATATTCTGATTTATCCATTTCCAAGGCATCCATTTTAGCAACAAGTGCATCGTAATCATCTTCACGTAATGAGCCACCAATGATTTCGCCATAGCCTTCTGGTGCCAATAAGTCTGCACATAAAACACGCTCTGGATTACCAGGTACTGGTTTCATATAGAAAGCCTTAAAGCTTGCTGGATAGTTGACAACAAAGGTTGGAACGCCAAAGTAGTTTGAAATCCATGTTTCATGAGGTGAACCAAAGTCATCACCATGTTCGATATGGTCATAATCAGTATCGTCATCGTTTTCATGCTCTTGGAGTAAATCAATCGCTTCATCGTAAGCAACACGTTTGAACGGTTGCTCGATGTAACTTTTGAGCAAGTCAACATCACGTTCTAACATTTCAAGTGCCTGTGGGGCACGGTCGATAACACCTTGAATAAGAGCTTTAACATAAGCTTCTTGAAGATCGAGTGATTGGTCATGGTTAAGGAATGAATATTCTGCATCCATCATCCAGAATTCAGTCAAATGACGTCTTGTCTTAGATTTCTCAGCACGAAAAACCGGACCAAAGTCAAAAACGCGACCAAGAGCCATTGCTCCTGCTTCAAGATAAAGTTGACCAGATTGGCTCAAGTATGCTGGAGTTCCAAAATAATCTGTTTCAAATAATTCTGTTGAATCTTCTGCTGCATTGCCAGATAAGATGGGACTATCAAATTTGATAAAGCCATTTTGATCAAAGAAATCATAAGTTGCATAAATAATAGCATTTCGAATTTGCATGATTGCCATTTGTTTGCGTGAACGTAACCAGAGATGGCGGTTATCCATCAAGAAATCTGTTCCATGTTCTTTCGGTGTAATTGGATAATCTACTGATTCTCCAATTATTTCTAAGTCTGTAATATCTAGTTCGTAGCCAAATTTAGAACGGGTATCTTCTTTAACCACACCTGTTACATAAACAGATGTTTCTTGGCTAAGTCGTTTAATCATATCAAACTTAGCTGCCCCTTCTTCTTCACCAAATTTTTCAATAAAATTTGGTTTAAAAGCAACTGCTTGGAAAAAAGCTGTTCCATCTCGTAGTTGCAAGAAAGCAAGTTTACCTTTTCCAGATTTGTTAGCCACCCATGCACCAATAGTAATTTCTTGACCAAGATGCTTTTTAACATCATTAATTGTTACGTATACTTTTGACATAAAATCTCTTTTCTATATTAGTTTCTTATTCTTATTTTTTGTGTGTTTCCATAAAATGATTTAAACGCTTAACGGCTTCTTTTAAGCTATCGATATCCGTTGCGTAACTTAAGCGAATATTCTCTGGCGCACCAAACCCTGCACCTGTAACCATAGCCAAGCCTTCTTCTTCCAAAATAGCATCTGTAAAGGCTGTTACATCAGTATAACCAGTCATTTCCATTGCTTCTTTAACATTGGGAAAGAGGTAAAAGGCCCCTTGGGGTTTAAGCACTTTAAATCCTGGCACTTGATTAAGAAGGGGATAGATATAATTAAGGCGCTCTTCAAAGGCAAGACGCATAAGCTCAGCATCATGCTGACTGCCATTAAAGGCCTCAATTGCTGCGTATTGAGAAACTGTTGTTAAGTTAGATGTGGTTTGGCTGATAATTTTAGCCATAGCACCAATGATTTCACTGTCTCCTACGGCAAAGCCCATACGCCAGCCAGTCATTGAATAGGTTTTAGCAACCCCATTAACTGTAATAGTCTGTTGACGGATGGCTTTAGAAAGGCTTGAAATTGGAACAAATTGATTTCCATTATAAACCAAACGAGCATAGATATCATCTGCTAATATTAAAATATCATGCGCAACTGCCCAATTGCCAATTGCTTCTAATTCTGTTTTATCATAAATCATGCCAGTTGGATTAGATGGCGAATTCAAGAGTAATACTTTTGTTTTTTCAGTTCTGTAAGCCTCTAGTTGGTCTACTGTAACCTTAAAGGCATTTTCTTCTTTTCCTTCTACAAAAACAGGCTCGCCATCTACCATTTTAACTTGATCTGCATAAGAAACCCAATAAGGCGTTGGAATCAAGACTTGGTCTTTGGGATTAAGTACTGCCAAAAAGAAAGCATACAAAATAAATTTAGCACCTGCCGCTGAAACAATTTGATTCGAAGACACCCGATAACCATAATAAGTTTCCATATAATTGGCAATCGCATCTGTCAGTTCTTGCAAACCACCTGCTGCTGTGTAGTAACTAGCTCTTCCATTTTCAATGGATTCAATTGCTTGTCGTTGAATATTTTTAGGAGTCACAAAATCTGGCTCACCAAGTGTTAAACTTAAAACATCCTTACCTTGTGCTTTCAAAGCTTTTGCCTTGGCTCCAGCTGCTAAAGTGACGCTTTCTTCCATTTCTAGTACTCGATTTGATAACTTTGTCATAACTCCTCCTTCCCAATCACCTGTTCTTACTTGTCTTAAAATTGTGATCTTTTCTATTATATCAGAAATTGTGCCATTTCAAACAAGCTATCATCAAATTTTTGCTCAGAAGTTTGAAATTCTTGTTCCAGTGCTTTTAATATTTCGCCACCGTAGGATTGGCTTGATATTCTTCTATCTAAAATCATAATAACCGATTTTTGATTGTCTCGTCTCATGGTTCGACCAATGGCTTGTTTTAGTTTTAAAATAGCCATTGGTAGAAAGTAATCCTTAAAAGGTTCTTTTTTTAACTCATGTAAATAATGTGTCATTTTTACAACAAAACTGTTATTGGGACTATCAAAAGGGAGTCTTGTAATCACTTCAATCATACGATCTGCATGAATAAAATCAACACCTTCCCAAAAAGATCCCATACCTAGCAAAATAGATTGCTCCCCACGGTCAAAGCGTTTTTTAATGTTATAAGAACTGCCATTTTTTTCTTGGGTTAAATGCATGACCTTCCAACTCTCTAACACTTCAGATACCTGCATCATGTGTTTTTTAGAGTTAAATAATACCAAAACAGGATAATGCAAGTTTTGGAGTTGTGCGACTCTCCTAGCAATTTCGTAACAATACGTCTCATCTGTCATTTCTTTAATCAAAGGCATTGATTGATCTATCAAAACCAATTGCTTGTCTGATTTAAGCTTAGGAATAGCTGCATAACTATAATTATCAAAACCAAGTAATTGAGCTAGGCTCACTTGTGGGATAATTTGTAGCGTGGCAGAAACAAAGTAAGTCTTGATAGTCTCTGGTAAAAAAGACTTAAAATTAATAAAGCGACTGCTACTGGCATTGAAAGTGGCAACTCTTTTGTCCAAATTCTTTTCTGTGCTCAACCAATAATCAGCTTGCTCATAGTTAAAAAAGTCATGAAGCACATCATATTGATTGGGATTCAGTTCTGATACCAAGGTTTTCAACTGTTCAATCATTTCAGTATCGCAAGGCATTTCTGGATGATGGTAAAACCTTTCTACCACATTTGATAATTCAAAGGATAGGCTTTCCAGAAGCCTTTTCTCTAAAAGACTTTTAGCCATTCCTTGATTCTTCTCAATTTCTTGTAAAACTTTTGCAATATCCATCTGCTTTCGTGATAGCTGATCTAATTGCAAGACAAGTGACTGTGCCTCATCAAAAACAAGAATTTTTCCCTTAGCAAAGTTTTTATCATCTTCTACGCGATGGAGAAAATAAGCATGATTAGTTAGAAGTACATCAGCCTTCTTAGCTTTTTCATAGCTACGCTGCCAGAAATCATAAGCATAAAAAGGAGAAGATTGTTTCAAGTCACCATCATGTTTAATCTGATCAAAATAAGCTGCAAAACGTTGCTTTTGTTTGATTTCATCCAAATCACCAGTATCTGTTTCTAAAAGCCAAATCACCAGTTGCATTTTATAACGGTTAACAACACGGTTATCACCAAAACGCCTGAGACTCTCTAAGAAAAAATCTAATTTAAGGTAATTGGCTGGCCCTTTAATACTGTGACAGTTAATGTGATATGCTTCTTTTAAACTGGCTAATTCTTTAGCAGCCAGTTGATCTTGAAGAATTTTGGTGGGCACTGACACTAAAATTTGTTGCCCTTGATGATGTGCTAGTAAAGGAAGTAAGTAGCCATATGACTTTCCTATTCCAGCTTGTGCTTGAATAAAACTAGGCTCAGGAGAAAGCAATGCCTCTTGCACCAGATGAGCAAACTGCTCTTGTAAGGGCCGCTCTTCTAATGCTAACAGTGCTAAATTGACTTGAAAATCTTTAGACAGTTTCAAAGGCTTGCCTAATGCCACTTCCTTTTTTAGCAAGAGGCCTTCAACTTTCACATGGGTTTTTGGGTTATAAGCGCTAGCCATTTCCAATGCCTGATCAATTACAATTCCGGATTCAAAAAGCAAGTTATCCGAAAACTGTGTCAATATCTCAAGTGTTTCCAAGGGCAAACTGGCTATCTTATTTTTTAACTTAAGAAATAATTGAGCCGTAGCCATAGCGTCTGCAATTGCGGTATGGGCGTCAGATAAATTGAGGTTCAAGGCTTCTGAGAGATGACTTAAATTATATTTTTCTAAACGTGGAAAGAAGATTTGTGCCAATTCAACGGTATCAATTCTCGGTGTGCGTAATTCATAGCCTTCAAAAAATAAGGATTCTGCTAAGAGATTAGCATCAAACTTAACATTATGGGCAACAAAGACACAATCACAGATGAGGTCATAAATTTCCTTGGCAACTTGTGAAAAATCAGGTGCCTGACTCAGCTGGTGATCCGTAATACCAGTTAACTGTTTGATATGATCTGATAAGGGTTCATGGGGATTAATATCTGTTTGGTAACTGCTAGTAATGGTATTTCCTTCTAAAATAACAATACCTACTTGGATAATACAGGCCTCAGGTCCAGCATTAGTAGCTTCTAAGTCAATAACAGCATATTTTTCATTTCTTTGATTGGTCATAGTAAGTTTATTATACCATGTTTAGACAAGTCATAAAAACGAAATCTTTTTAGAAAAGGAAGGTTTTTGAAATCTTTTTGAGTTAGTTTTTGTCAAAAAATCAAACGTAATCAGTAACGTTTTTAGCTTATTTTTGATAAACTAGGTATATGGAAATCATTACAATTTTAAATCAAGTCGCCTTCGAAAATACTTATGTCCTTGTTAATGATCAAGCCGCTCTTCTTATAGACCCAGGTAGCAATGACACAAAAATTCTCAAGACCTTAGAAGCTATTCAAAAACCACTAGTGGCAATACTTCTCACACACACTCACTATGATCATATCATGAGTTTAGACGTCGTTAGAAAAACTTATCCAGATGTACCAGTCTATGTTTCTGAAAAAGAGGCATCTTGGCTATTTTCACCTTTAGATAATCTTTCTGGACAAATAAGACATGCCGACCTTCCTGATATTATCACTAAACCTGCTGACCACTTTTTTCAATATGAGAAATTATATGAACTATCAGGGTTTAGCTTTGAAGTAAGGGAAACACCTGGTCATTCAATTGGTGGCGTCTCCTTTGTTTTCACAAAAGACCAATTGCTTATCTCAGGTGATGCTCTCTTTTACGAAGGGATCGGAAGGTATGATTTACCAACAGGAAATCATCAACAACTTATTACCTCAATTCAAACAAAACTCTTTAGTTTACCCAACCATTTTACCGTCTATCCCGGACATGGTCCCAAAACGACCATTGGTCATGAAAAAAATTTCAATCCCTTTCTGAATTAACAAAAAAACAACTTCTGACTTATCAGAAGTTGTTTTGTCTTTAAAATTTAAGATAGCGTCTCATTGACATTACTGACCCTAGGGAGCCAATAATAATTCCTATTACAAAGAGGGCGCCAATTAAAATGTAAACATAATAATTAATAGGATACATAGATAACCCATTAAGTTGTAATTCAGGCATAAATTGACGATAAGCCATTTCATATAGGTAATAAATCAAGAGAGCTGGAAAAACAGCTCCTAAAAACCCAACCCAGGCACCTTCAAAGATGAACGGACCACGGATATATGAATTCTTAGCCCCAACCAATCGCATGATTTCAATATCTCTTTGACGATTCATGATTGTCATGCGTATTGTATTTGAAATCAAGAAAATTGCAACTACAAGTAAGAGAGCTGTCCCAATAAGGCCCCAAGTTTTAATAAAGTTGGCAAATTTAAAGAGTTTATCTGAATTGATGCCTCCATAATCAACATCTTCGATTCCTTTGATGCCTTTAATTTTATTGCTAACACTTTTAACTTGTGACGGGCTTTGTGTTTCTATAATATAGATATCTTGCAGAGGATTTGTATCTTTATCATACAATTCCCAAACATCACCCATTGTTGATTGAAGTTTCTTTAATTGCTCATCTTTACTTGAAAAGATTATACGCTCAACACCTTTTATAGCTTTAATTTGATCAAAGATTTTATGGTAATCTTTGTTATCTACTTCTTTGCCAGTGACATCTTTGACAACTTTTTTAGGATCAGTCGAGTCAACTTGCAGGTAAGTATTAATTTGAATGTTATTTTGAACACCTGAAGCAACACGTTGAATATTTAACAAGGTTGCTGCAAATATCCCAACTAATGTTAAGGTAATAGCAACTGAACTTACTGATGCAATTGTCATCAAAAGATTGCGTTTGAGGTTTTTAATAGACTCCCAAATATGACGGAAAAAATTTCTAATCATCGTAACCGTAGTCTCCTTCCTCTTCATCTCGGACAATACGCCCATCTTCAATCGCAATAACACGATGGCGAAGTGTGTTAACAATATGGCTGTTATGCGTTGCCATTAAAATTGTTGTGCCTTGTAAGTTGATTCTTTCCAACAATTGCATAATTTCCCATGAAATTTCTGGATCCAAGTTACCTGTAGGCTCATCACAAATCAATAATTTAGGGCTATTCACAATCGCACGCGCAATAGCAACACGTTGTTGCTCACCACCCGAAAGTTGATTAGGGAAAGAACGCATCTTATGTTTTAAACCAACAAGTTCCAATACCTCCGGAACACGTTTTTTAATATGACGACGCTTCTCCCCAATAACTTCCATAGCATAAGCAACATTTTCAAAAACTGTTTTTCGAGGTAGTAATTTAAAGTCTTGGAAAACAACACCAATATTACGACGAAGAATAGGAACTTCTTTGGCTTTTAACTTCGTTAAATTATATTCACCAACATAAAGAATCCCGCTTGTCACTTTCTCTTCTCGGTAAAGGAGTTTGATAAAGGTTGATTTACCAGCTCCAGATGGACCTACCAAATAAGCAAATTCACCTTGATTAATGCCAATACTAATTCCACGTAAGGCAGTTGTTGAGCGGTGATATTTTTTTGTCACACCCTTCATTTCTATTAATGCCATCTTATTCTTCTTTCTTTATTTCCTTTAAGGCTACTTTAGTCATCATTCATGCGCCATTTAAGATAGGCATCAATGAAGCCGTCGATATCACCGTCCATAACCTTGTCAACTTGAGAAACTTCAAAATTAGTACGGTGGTCTTTTACCATAGTGTATGGTGTGAACACGTACGACCGAATTTGACTTCCCCAAGTGATTTCTTTTTTGTCACCCTTAAGGGCATTGACTTCTTCAGCTTTTTTTTCTTGTTCTAATTGGTAAAGTTTAGCCTGAAGCATTTTCATGGCACGGTCTCTATTACCATATTGTGTTCTATCAACGGTTGAAGCCACAACAATCCCTGTAGGAATATGGGTCAAACGAACACCTGTTGACACTTTGTTAACGTTCTGACCACCAGCGCCACCTGATCGGAAAGTATCCATTTTGATTTCATCATCACGAATATC
Organism: Streptococcus iniae; assembly: GCF_030732225.1. NCBI lineage: Bacteria > Bacillati > Bacillota > Bacilli > Lactobacillales > Streptococcaceae > Streptococcus > Streptococcus iniae. The sequence continues at coordinate 1,336,018 of NZ_CP132230.1, forward strand.
AACTTCAATAGTATCATCAAGTTCTGGCATCACCTCAACCGATGTAAATGAGGTATGCCTTCTCTTTGCAGAATCAAATGGGGATATACGCACCAAACGGTGGACGCCCATTTCTGATTTCAAAAAACCATAGGCATTTGGCCCTTCAAAAGAAAGGGTAACAGACTTAATGCCTGCCTCATCTCCAGCTTGATAATCTAAAGTCTCTACCTTGTAACCTTTGGCATTGCCAAAACGGCTATACATTCTAAAAAGCATATCAGCCCAATCTTGAGCCTCTGTTCCACCAGAGCCTGGATGAATCTCCAAAATAGCATTATTATGGTCATAAGGTTCTGATAAAAGCAAGGTCATTTCATAACTGGCAAGTATTTGATCTAGTTTTTCAAGACTTGCTTCTAGCTCTTCTTTAACAGATTCATCTTCGTCCAACATTTCCAAATACAATTCTGTCTCTTCAGACAAGTCTTGCATTTGGTGAAAAGTGTTATAAGTTACCTTTAAGTCATTTAACTCTTGAGATGTTTTTTGCGCCGCGATATTATCATTCCAAAAATCAGGCTCTGTCATCTGATGTTCAAGGAGTGCAATCTCCTCTTCCAAACGATCTAAGTCAAAGAGACCTCCTGAAGCTAGTCAACTTCTCATTGTTTTCTACTATTTTTTGGCGAATTTCTGCCACTTCCATCTTAGTACCTCTTTTATTTGTTATCTTATTATTCTATCACAATGCCCTTACAATTGCCATTTTGCAAGAAGTAATTCCAACTCTTTTTGACTGTCTTTATCACTTGGTTTAATAGACCTGATAAACGCAATCATTGGTTCTTCTGGAGTTTTAATCACTTGACCAAGTGCCCAAATAGCTGGCGCTGTGTGAATGGGATTGTTATTTTTATCAATAATTTGCATTAATTTAATAATAGCAGACTTATCATGACCATTTGCCAAGGCAATAATAGCATTGCGTTGTAGGATATTTTTCCCTCGCCATGAAGCTGCAATATAGCCAAATTTTTCCTTAAAATCTTTATTACTCAGTTCTAAAAAAGGAATTAATTCGGGCATAGCAAGCTCTGGATCAATGTCGCTTGCTAAGGGATTTGAAAGTCCCTTATTATAAGGGCAACAAATTTGACAAATGTCACAGCCATAAATAACTGTTTTAATTTTCTTTCGAAACTTTAGGTCCATCATGCCTTTGTCTTGTGTTTGAAATGACAAACATTCCTTGGCATTCATCGTACCATCCCCAATTAAACATGAGGTGGGACAGGCATCTAAACAGCGTCTACAATCTCCACAATCATAAGTGACAGGTTGATCTGGTGTGATATCTAAATTGGTAATGAGTTCCCCTAAATACATGTAAGAACCGAATTCTTTAGAAATAACCAAACCATTTTTACCAATAAAGCCGATTCCTGCTCGTCTTGCAACTGCAGTATCAACCAAGGCCCCTGTATCAACCATTCCCTTGTATTCAAAGTCCTTTGTCAAGGCTTCAATGCCCTGAGCCAGTTGACTTAACTTATCTTGTAAAACATGATGGTAGTCAGTTCCCCATGAATTTGGAGTAATCTTCCCACGTTTATAAGCTGTTTTTGGAGGTGGGACAGGCAATTTATGGGGATAAGCAACTGCAATTGAAATGATGGTTTTAGCAGAAGCAAGTGATAGTTTAGGTTTCACTCTTTCTTCGATGTTTTTATGTTCAAAACCACTTGTTCTACCTTCTTCAACTCCAAGACGAAGCGATTTTTCTAAATAAGAAAAATCATCAGCTGTTGTAAAACCGATTTTTGAAATCCCAATTTCTTTTGCAAGTTTAATAATTTCCGCCTTAATCTCCATATTACTATCATAATGGAAAACTATAAAGAGTTCAAGACTAAGCCATTACTAATTATGACGAAATATTAAAATGCAGTGACAAAGAAATAGACAGACACTTACAAGACATAGCCTATTAATACTGATCAAAATGTCGGTAAAGGTAATCTAAATCAGCTATCTCCTTGAGCAATTTTTTACCATTGTCTGTATCTTTAACCAGTGTCCTGACCTTAACTTCTTCCACCAAGCGTTTGATAAAAACAATGTCACAATGACCATCTAAAACATCTTGAACGGAGGAAAAAGGCATATGAGCCACCAATTCCAAGCCATAACTATTAGAAATCAAGGTATAGCCTGCAATACCTGTTTTCTTCTGATAGCCTTTTGCAAGTCCACCATCAATAATAATCATTCGGCCATTGGCTTTAATGGGTAATTCTCCCCCTTTTTCCTTGACTGGAGTATGACCATTTACAATATGAGCTGAATGGTCCAAACCAAACTCAACCAGAATTCTTAAACAAATCTCTTCTTGTTCTCGTAAGTGATAATATGGATTTTTGTTTTCTTTATGGCTAGATTTATCTGCTATATAATAACGTTCAAACGTCGTCATACGGTCTTTTCCAAACAATGACGAAACCTCACCACACCAAAGGTACCAAAACAGGTCAGTAGCAAAATCAATCTGATTATGTGGCTGTTTGTAGGATTGAACAACTTTATCCTGAAAATAATCTAGCAAGGCCTTTCCAGAATAGGACCTATTCTCAAAAGTCATGGATTTGAAATCACCATTTGCATGCATTGGAACACAGCCATGAAAAAGCAAATGATTATTTGAAATATGATACATTGCTCCATGTTCCATAAGGAATGCAATGTGTTGGCTTAATCTGGCAGACTTTTGGAAGCTCGTCATAAGGCCATTAAGCAGTGACTCCTCTTCGTCTGTTAGACTTTCAGGGTTTTTCCAGTCAATCTTTTCAAAAGGAAAAGACTGCAAAGGAAATGACTTACCACCAAGTGTAATGGTTTTGTGTTTGCAATCAATCTTATCAAAAAGCAGTGAAGCTTCCATAGCAAATTCTGGTCTGCGCTTTACCAATTGATGTTCTAACTTAAATTGTAGTAGAGCTGTTGCTTGCTGAAGTTTATTTAGCAAAAGACGCTCACTCTTTGAAAGGCGATCATCCTCATCTAATATGGGATTAAAGACCTCTTCTTCTTTAAAATGCCTCTGGCTATAATCTATTAGAGAGCGTAAATTAATGCCGTAACGATCTTCAATGAGTGCAATGCTATTATATCTTGCAGCGATCCGAATCACGTTAATCATACAGATGGCTGATCCTGACATTGCCCCAATCCAAGTGATATCATGATTTCCCCATTGAATATCAATTTTGTCAAAATCATTGAGGCGATCAATAATATAATCAGGGTATTGCCCTCTGTCAAAAATATCACCAACAACATGTAAATGATCAATTGAGAGTTTTTGAATGAGCTTTGCAAAGGCAATAAAGAGATCATCTAATTGATCAAGCGCTGTCACCTTTGCAATAATTGCTTCATAGTAAGGTTTTTTATTTTTATCGGGTTGTTCTTCTATGAGTAACTCTTCCATAATATAAGCAAAATCTTTTGGCAACATTTTACGAACTTTAGATCTGGTGTATTTGCCTCCAATAAATGTAACCAATTGCAACAGATAAGGTAATAAGCTAAGCAGTTCTAAACAATGTTCTGTTTTTGACAGAAACTGTTCATTTTGTGCTATTTTTTCAGCAGGGTAATAAATATATTGACAGAGAATATTAATTTCTTCTTTAGATTGATTTGGAAAGCATTCTTGGAGTTTCTTTTTTATAGAACCTGACCCATTACGAAGCAGGTAATCAAAGGCTTGATACTCACCATGTAAGTCACTAAGAAAATACTCTGTTCCTTTTGGCAGATGACAAATGGCATCTAAATTAATCATCTCTGTGATTAAAGAAGATTTTGTTGGAAACTTTTCTTTCAGCAATTGGTAATATTGTGTCATGTGTTAAGCAAATTCCTTTCCATCTTAAGGCTAATAATGCCATTGTTTTCACTTCCTTTTCCATTCTAAAACTTATTGCCAAATATTGCTATTAAAAAGTAAACGCTTTCTTTCGATTGACTTGTTGGCTAGTCTTATTGTCTGATATTTGATAAAATATAACTATCTTTGTATCATAAAAAGGAGTCCAAATGATTATCAAACGCTGTACCCGTTTTTCCTATTTTGGTGCAACTATCACCTTATTAATTGGGTCGAACCAGAAAGTTGTTTTAAAAAAAGGCGAAAGTATTAACATTCCAATTCAAACTAGTGGCGAAATGGTTAAACTTAAAAGACCCTTTCAGACACGTAAACAAGTCTATGACTCTGATGTTTTACTCCTCAAAGATAATCTCAAAAGCATACTGTTTTTTTGGTCCGCTATTGCCCTCATTATGATTAGTCACCTCGTTCTACCTTTTGATTCCGATTGGCTATTTTGGTTGACCATTATAGGATTAGCGCTCCTATTAGGAAGTTACCTAATTCCCTCATTAAAATGGGAAAATGAAAAAGAAGCTTAACCAACTCTAAGTGGTCAAACTTCTTCTTGTGCTGCTTTGAGCCTCACAGCAACTTCGGGTTTATCTGTCATAAATCCAGCAAGTCCCGCCTTAAATGCCATAAGCATTTGTTCTTCGTCATTCAAGGTCCATGGCCTGATTATTTTTTGCTTGTTATCAATCTGATCAGCCTTGCTTAAAAACCGACTCTTATGGGGATGAATGGCAGTTACAAAAGGTGTTTTTTGCCCTAAAAAGAAGAGGAAGGGACTGGTCTTCATCAAATAAGCCAATTCAATTTCTTTGTTATATCGATGCATAAGCATCAAACTTAACCAATTAAAACTGCTATAAATATAAGTAAATGGCCACTTTCTGCTCTGCATCAGCGCAGCTATTTCGCTTTCGATTTTAGGATAAGGGTAATGATCTGTTTTAATTTCAATATTAAGGACACCTTTATAATTAAGTTGAACCAAGAGATCAAGGACCTCTTCTAAAGTTGGTATTTTTTCTCTAAAAAACTGTGGTGAAAACCATGACCCTACATCTAAAGCTTTAATTTCATTGAGAGTTAGTTTTCTGACTAAACCAATTCCATTGCTTGTACGATCAACACGTTCATCATGAATAACCACTAAGTGATTGTCTTTTGTCCTATGAACATCTAGCTCAATACCGTCTGCTCCAACAGTGACAGCTTCTAAAAATGAAGCCAAAGTATTTTCTGGTCTATTAACTTTACTACCACGATGGGCAAAAATGACAGTCATAATAATCTTTCTCCAACTTGTTTTCTTATATTTTATCACACTTGTTCATCAGCTAAAGACAATTAAACTACAAAATGGTATGATAGCAGTAATAGAAATCAAGGAGGCTTACTATGCTTGTTTCCATTGAAAATCGGATTAAACCTAGCCGATTCTTTCATTATACCTTTCCAATTGCCATTCGCATTAACAAAAAATATATTCAGGAAATTGTAAATCTTGAGACAGTAACTATTGATATCCCTGAAAACAATGCCTTATTGAGCTATAATTTTTTTGATTATCCTAGAATACGGGTTTCAGACGGAGATACTGTTACTATAGAGCATCATCAAGTCTCACGACTACTTCGATTCCTAGTCACTACCACATATTTTCTTTTTTATTTCTTAGCCCCTTCATCATTTACTAGTAGTCCATATTTTAGAACTTATGTATTTTTCATTGTCATGTTCACAATAGTTCTATTACCTAGCTATCGATTCCAGAAACGATAAAAACAGACTCCATTTTGGAATCTGTTTTTTGCTTTAAATAGCTTTTTCATCTTTGCCCATAGCACGTTGAACAGCCTTAACTGCTTCAACAAGAACAACCATGAGTAAACTACCAATAATAGTAACCAACCACTGTGTCATGCTAAGGTGTGCGACATGGAAGAATTGATTAAATCCTGGAACAACAACCGTTACCATCAAAGCGACAAAGGCTACTGGAATTGAGTAGTTAAAGAGTTTGTTACGGAATAGACCTACAGTAAAGATTGACTGGTAAACAGACTTAACATTATAAGCATGCACCAACTGAATCAAACCAAGCGTTACATAAGCCATTGTAAGAGCATCCGCATGAACTTCTTCATAAGTTGAGTGCTCTGGGAACATCAAGGCAAAACCGTAAACTCCTAAAACAAGCATTGTTTGGAAAGCTCCTTGGTAAAGGATAGCTTCTTTAACACCACCATCGAAGAAACTTGATTTACGACCACGAGGTTTATGACTCATCACACCTGGCTCAGCCGGCTCAACACCCAAAGCAATCGCTGGAAGGGTATCCGTTACTAAGTTAATCCAAAGCAGATGAACAGGTTGAAGAACATCCCAACCAAATAAGGTTGCAAGGAAAATTGTGAACACTTCTGCCATATTTGCTGACAATAAGTATTGAATGGTTTTTTGAATATTTGAGAAGACTTTTCGTCCTTCTTCAACCGCAACAATAATGGTCGCAAAGTTATCATCAGCAAGAACCATATCAGAAGCCCCTTTAGAAACCTCTGTACCAGTAATCCCCATCCCGATACCAATATCTGCCGTTTTAAGTGATGGCGCATCGTTAACACCGTCACCTGTCATAGCAACAACCTTGCCTTCATTTTGCCAAGCTTTAACGATACGAACTTTATGCTCAGGAGACACACGGGCATAAACAGAATATTGTTTGAAAACCTTTTGGAATTCTTCATCAGAAAGTTCATTTAATTCAGCACCAGTAAAGACATGATCTTCAGTATCTGTTTCATCAATAATGCCAAGACGTTTAGCAATAGCTTCCGCAGTATCCTGATGGTCACCAGTAATCATGATCGGACGAATACCAGCTTCTTTAGCCACTTTAACGGCTTGCGCTGCTTCAGGACGTTCTGGGTCAATCATACCAACCAGTCCAGAGAATACAAGATCTGACTCAACCACATCTGTTTCAAGTGTTGGAAGGGTATCAGAATATTTATAGGCCATCATCAAAACACGTAGAGCTTGTTTGGCAAGGCTCTTATTAGTGTCAAGGATTGTTTGCTTATCTTCTTCTGTAATTGGACGGAGTTGGCCATTATCTTCAATTTGTGTAACACGTTTAAGCAATTGGTCTGGTGCCCCTTTAACTGCAATAAAGTATTTGCCTTCGGCTTCTTTATGAATTGTAGACATCAACTTACGATCAGAATCAAATGGCAATTCAGCCACACGAGGTTCTGTTTTCATTGAGTCACGAACATCAAAACTATGGTCTAGCCCAAATTGTACCAATGCTGTTTCAGTTGGATCACCAATCAGCTTCCCATGTTCATCAATTTTTGTATCATTAGCAAAAGTCATGATACGAAGTGTTGAATTGTCAGCAGTAATGGCTGCTGAAGCATTTTGCAATGCCCCATTAGTATAAACTTTTTCAACCGTCATTTGGTTCATTGTTAAGGTACCAGTTTTATCTGATGCAATAATTTCTGTTGAACCAAGGGTTTCTACTGCAGGTAATTTACGAATAATGGCGTTACGTTTTGCTAATACTTGTGTACCAAGTGAAAGAACAACCGTCACAATAGCTGGTAGTCCTTCTGGGATTGCTGCAACAGCAAGAGCAACGGAAGTCATTAACCCTTCAAGAGGAGCTTGTCCACGAAGAAAGACACCTACAGCAAAAGTAATGGCTGCAATAACCAAGATGGCATAGGTCAAAATTTTAGAAAGATTATCTAAGTTTTGTTTTAATGGTGTGTCTGTTTCATCTGCATTAGCAAGCATTCCTGCAATGTGACCAACCTCAGTATACATACCAGTGTTGGTAATCACCCCTAAACCACGGCCATAAGTAACATTTGAGTTTTGGTACCCCATATTAACACGGTCACCAATACCAGCATCTTCTGTGAGTTCAACAGACAAGTCTTTTTGAACAGGAACAGATTCACCTGTTAAGGCTGCTTCTTCAATTTGTAGAGAATTAGCTTCAATCAGGCGCATGTCAGCAGGAACAACATCTCCTGCTTCAAGCAATACAACATCTCCTGGAACTAATTCTTTTGAATCCATTTCAATAACATGACCATTGCGACGAACACGCGCTAATGGACTTGACATTGATTTTAGAGCTTCAATAGCTGCTTCTGCTTGCCCTTCTTGGTAAACACCAAAGGCTGCATTAAGAATAACCACAGCTAAGATGATAATAGCATCTGTTAAACCATGCATTCCTTCTGTCGCCACTGAAAGTAAGGCTGCAACAATCAAAATAATGATCATCAAATCCTTAAATTGATCAAGGAATTTCATGAAAAGAGATTTTTTTTCCCCTTCGTCAAGCTCGTTACGACCATATTGCTCAAGTCTACTTTGAGCTTCTTGAGTCGTAAGCCCCTCTAAACTCGTTTCCAATTGGGAAAGTACGGCTTCCTCGCTTTGCGTATAATACGCTTGTTTGTTTTGTTCTTTCGACAAAATGTGTTACCTCCTTGGTCTCTTTATACCGCTGACGATATAAAAAACCTGTTTATTTGATTAAACAAGTCTCGCTGTTTCAGATTGCACCGGAAATCGAAATTCCGTAATGACGATACAACCACGGTAAACCGTCTGCTACTCCCTTGATATACTCTTAATTATAGTAGAATTATTGTTAAAAAACAAGTCATAACGATTTTAAATGAGAAAAAACGCCCAAAATCATCAGATGATTCAATGGACGTTTGATAGTCAAGTATTAAAATGATAATTTTAACTCCTTCAAATAAAGCTTATTTTTGTCTAAAATAATGCCACACCATTTAAAATAAATATACTTTCATCTGAAGACTTTTTAAAGCTAAACAAAGCTAGCAAGTCTTCAATGACAGCAAACAAATACTTAACGTGACTTATACCAGGTGATGGTCAAATGATAAGAGGCAAAGATCGCTTGGCCGTCTGCTTGCTTCAAATCATAGCTAATAGTCAGAGTCTCAGCCAATCTATCAAAGTCATAATGATGTGTTTTTAAAATAAACTGTTGAATACCAATTGGAGTTGGCACCGCAATTAGACTTTCTTTAGCTTGGTAAAATTTCATAATGGATTGGGGCTTTGAAAAGCGACTCATGGTCATGTTTGTGTCATTTACTTTGATCACTACTTTTTCATTTTCTGCATTATGGTATATCAGATAGAGGTACTGCCCTTTTTCGGTTAAATCACAGTCATACACCTCATGGATTTCTTCTGTATCCTTATCAAGAGTGATTTTATTCTTTATTTCTATTTTCATGGTTTAACTTTCTACAATTCTTTCTAAAATAACCTTGTCTATTGTACCAATTTATACGATATTTGACAATTTCTGCTATAATATAGCTATGAACGAAAAAGTATTCCGTGACCCAGTTCACAACTACATCCATATTAATCACCAAATCATTTACGATTTGGTTAATACAAAAGAATTTCAACGACTACGACGCATTAAGCAAGTGCCTACAACTGCATTTACCTTCCATGGTGCTGAACATAGTCGTTTTTCACACTGCCTTGGTGTCTACGAAATTGCTAGACGTGTTACGGAAATCTTTGACGAAAAATACCCTCATATCTGGAATAAAGAAGAGAGCCTTCTAACCATGACAGCTGCTCTACTTCACGATATTGGGCATGGAGCCTATTCGCATACTTTTGAAAAATTATTCGACACAGACCATGAGGCTGTTACACAAGACATCATCTGCAACCCTAACACCGAAATTAATGCTATTTTAAAACGTCTATCACCCGATTTCCCAGATAAGGTTGCTAGCGTTATTAACCATACCTATCCCAATAAACAAGTTGTCCAACTGATTTCTAGTCAAATTGATTGCGATCGTATGGACTACCTTTTGAGAGATTCTTATTTTTCAGCAGCGCAATATGGACAATTTGATTTAATGAGAATTTTGCGGGTCATTCAACCGGTTGAAGATGGCATTGTTTTTGATCAAAATGGTATGCACGCTGTTGAAGACTATATTGTCAGTCGTTTCCAGATGTACATGCAAGTCTATTTCCATCCTGCTAGCCGAGCCGTTGAGTTGATTTTACAAAACTTACTAAAACGTGCCAAACAGATCTATGCTGATCATAAGGACTATTTCAAAAAACACTCTCCAGCCCTAATTCCCTTCTTTCAAAACAAGTTCACTCTTGAAGATTACCTTCGTTTAGATGATGGTGTTTTAAACACCTATTTCCAATCTTGGATTGAAGGCCCCGACAATATCTTATCTGATTTAGCAAGTCGCTTTATCAATCGCAAAATCTTAAAATCAGTGACTTTTGATAAGGAGTCTTTTGCTGATTTAGATAAGCTAAGACACTTGGTTGAAGCTGTTGGCTTCGACCCAGACTACTATACGGGTATTCACGTTAATTTTGATTTACCTTATGACATTTATCGTCCAGAACTGAAAAATTCAAGAACACAAATTGAAATGATTCAAAAAGATGGAAGTCGCTCTGAACTCTCTCAATTATCACCAATTGTCAAAACCTTAACTGGAACGACCTATGGGGATCGTCGCTTTTATTTCCCTAAAGAAATGTATGATGTCGATGATTTATTTGCCGTTCACAAACAAGAATTTATTTCTTATATCTCTAACGAACATTTTCAATTTCCAAACTAAAGGATCCTTGTGATCCTTTTTGAAATGTTAAAAACATTCTAATAAAACGTTTTCAATGGCATTTATCAGCTATTTAGCTCTGCTTTCCATGACAAAATCTGGCTTTTTTAGTAAGATAGTAGGTAGATATTTTAAAGATTACTAAGTAAGCATTAAAGGAGAATTCCATGTCAATCAAACTTGTTGCCGTAGATATTGATGGCACACTGATTACAGATGACCGCCAAATTACAGACCAGGTTTTTCAAGCCATCCAGGAAGCTAAAGCTACAGGGGTTCATGTTGTTATTGCAACTGGACGACCAATTGCTGGCGTTACAAGCTTATTAAAAGAATTAAACCTTAATCAAGAAGGAGACTTCGTCATTACTTTCAATGGTGGATTGGTTCAAGATGCAGCAACTGGAGCTGAAGTCATTAAAGAAAACATGTCTTATGAAGATTACATGGATATTGAATTCTTAAGCCGTCAGCTAGGTGTTCACATGCATGCTATTACAAAAGAAGGGATTTATACAGCAAATCGTAACATCGGTAAATATACCGTTCACGAAGCAAACCTTGTTAACATGCCTATTTTTTACCGGACACCAGAAGAAATGGCTGATAAAGAAATTGTTAAAATGATGATGATTGATGAGCCTGCTGTCTTGGATCAAGCAATCGCGAAAATTCCACAAGCTTTTTATGACAAGTATAACATTGTCAAATCAACACCATTTTATCTAGAATTCATGCTCAAAACAGTTAGCAAAGGCCATGCTATTGTGCACCTTGCAGATAAATTAGGGCTTGATATGTCTGAAACAATGGCTATAGGTGATGCTGAAAATGACCGTGCCATGCTTGAAGTTGTGGGAAATCCAGTTGTTATGGAAAATGGCGATCCAGAACTTAAACAAATCGCCAAATATATCACAAAGACAAACAATGAAAGTGGCGTAGCACACGCTATTTGGGAATGGGTATTATAAGGTCATGTATACATATAAAGTGGGCATAAAAGCCCAAGAGCACGATGCATTTGTCATCGCTAATCCAGCATGTAATCTGCTTCAAAGCTCAAATTGGGGTAAGATTAAAGATAACTGGGAACAAGAACTTATTGGTTTTTACCAAGGGGAAACATTAGTCGCTTCTGCTTCTATACTCATCAAAAAATTACCTCTTAAAAGAAGCATGCTCTATATTCCTCGTGGACCAATCATGGATTACACCAATTACGAATTGGTTGATTTTGTTGTGTCTTCCCTTAAAAAATATGGGCAAAGCCAAAAAGCAATCGTTATTAAATGCGATCCTACTCTCTTTATCAAGCAATTTCTGGCTGACGCTGATCCAGAAACAATTGAAGAAAATGACATAACCCCTACAATCATAAACTTCCTAGCGAAAAGAGGCCTTGAATGGTCAGGGCCAACAAAAGATATTGCTCAAACCATTCAACCACGTTTTCAAGCAAATCTTTATAAACAAGACTTTTCACTTGAAAACCTTCCCAAAAAAACAAAACAAGCTATCCGAACAGCTCAAAATAAAGGCATTGAGATTACCATTGGTGGTATGGAATTACTGGAAGATTTTTCTCAGTTGATGAAAAAAACTGAAGAACGAAAAGGAATTAACTTGCGAGGCATTCATTATTACCGTAAGCTAATGACGACATACTCTGATAAGAATTCTTACATTACTATGGCACGTTTAAATCTTATTGAACGTCATCAACTCTTAAACCAACAGCTTGAAAAAGCTCATCAAGAACAGGCAAAATTTACTGAAAAAACCAAAGAAGGCAAGAAAAAAGAAACAGCAAATGCCATTTCTCGTATTCAACAAGAACTTGATTTCTTAGATGAAAAAATCGCTGCCGGTCAAACCCTTGTGCCTCTGGCCGCTACACTCAGTCTTATCTTTGGTAAAACTTCAGAAAATCTCTATGCGGGTATGGATGAAGAATACCGTCACTATCAAGCTGCTCTTCTTACATGGTTTGAAACAGCTAAGCAGGCATTTGATAAGGGCTGTGACTGGCAAAATATGGGAGGAATTGAAAATCAACTTGACGGCGGATTGTACAGTTTCAAATCTAAATTAAACCCAACTATCGAAGAGTTTGCAGGTGAATTTAACATTCCAGTAAGCCTATTACACAAGCCAGTCATGTTAGCTTATAACGTGCGCAAAAAACTAAGGAGTAAATAATTACAATGGCATTCATCACCTTGAGCAACGAACGATTTGAACAGTTTGCAAATACAGTTGAACATCGTTATTTTGAACAATCCGTTAATATGAAAGAACTATTAAGTAAACGCGGTTACCAAACTGAACTAGTCGGATACGAAGACGATAATCAAACCCTTCAAGTTGCTGCCCTTCTTTATAGCACTCCAATGACTGGAGGAGTTCATATAGAAATTCACTATGGTCCCCTCTATAAAAATACTACTTACTTAAAAGCATTTCTCATTGACTTAAAAAAATATGCCAAAGCGAAAAAAGCTATTGAACTTCTAGTAAAACCATACGACATTTATCAATTCTATAATGACCATGGCCAGCCCATCAGTCCTGAAAACAATGAATTACTTGCGCTATTTGAAAGTTGTGGTTACACTTATACTGGTCTAACACAAGGATTTACCGATAATGACTGGCATTATGTCAAAAATTTAGAAAATCTTACTCAAGAAAAGCTTATTAATTCTTTTAGTAAAAAAGGTAAACCACTAGTGAAAAAAGCTAAAACATTTGGCATTAAAGTTAGACCTTTAGCCCGTCATGAATTACACCTTTTCAAAGATATCACCTCATCAACATCAGATCGTAGAGATTATAACGACAAACCACTTGAGTATTATGAATATCTCTTCGATAGTTTTGCTGATAAAGCAGAATTTCTTGTTGCTACCCTAAACTTCAATGATTATTATAAAAACCTAGAGAAAGACCAAGCAAAACTTGCAACTAGGCTAGAAAAATTAGAAGCTGATTTAGAAACACATCCACATTCTGAAAAGAAAAGAAATCAACATAGGGAGTTTTCGAGCCAGTATCAAACCTTTGAAGTCCGTAAAAATGAAGCAAAAACATTTATTGAAAAATACGGTGATAAAGATGTTATCTTATCTGGAGCAGTGTTCATTTTCACTAAACAAGAAGCTGTTTATTTCTTCAGTGGTTCTTATACTGAATTTAATAAATTCTATGCCCCAGCCATTCTTCAAGAATATATTATGCTAAAAGCAATTAAAGCTAATATAAAACGTTATAACTTATTAGGTATCGAAGGAATTTTTGATGGTAGTGATGGTGTCCTAGGTTTTAAACAAAATTTCAATGGTCACATCGAGCGCAAAGCAGGGTCATTTTACTACTACCCTAATCCAAGTAAACACAAACTTATCAAATTAGTCAAAACACTATTAAGGAGAAACTAAAAAGGGGCTGGGCAAAAAGTCAAAATCTCATTGATTTTTTCAAATTTCCGAAATAAGAAACCGCATGAAATCAACGTTTGTAAACGAAAGATTTCATGCGGTTTTGTTTATATTAGGCTTTTTGCCCAACCTCTTTTTATCTAGGAAAGCTTATTTGACAAAGTCAAGCAAAGCTAAGAAGCTTTCAGCTTCTAATGATGCACCACCAACAAGAGCACCATCAACGTCTGGACAAGCCATATATTCAGCAACGTTTTCAGGTTTTACTGAACCACCGTATTGAACACGTACTTTATCAGCAACTGCTTGACCGAAGTCTGCAGCTACAACATCACGAACGGCTTTACACATGTTTTGTGCATCGTCTTGAGTAGCAGATTTACCAGTTCCGATTGCCCAAATTGGCTCATAGGCAATAACAAGTGATGCCACTTGCTCATCTGATAAGCCTTCTAAGGCTGCTGAAACTTGTGCGCCTACAAACTCAACTGCTTTACCAGCTTCGTAAGTTTCAAGAGATTCGCCACAACATACAATTGGAGTTAAACCATTAGCAAAAATAGCTTTAGCTTTTTTATTAATATCTTGGTCAGTTTCATGGAAGTATTCACGACGCTCTGAGTGACCAATAACAACGTAATGAGTACCCATTTCAGCTAATACTTTAGGGCTGTTCTCACCAGTGAATGCACCTGTTGCTTCAAAGTAAGCATTTTGTGCTGCTACTTTAAGGTCTGACCCTTTAGCAGCTTCAATAACAGTTGAAAGGTCAAGAGCCGGTGCTGCAATTCCCGCTTCAACAAGATCAGCTGAAGGTAATTGACTTGCTACAGCTTCAATAAAAGCTTTAGCTTCTTCAGGGTTTTTGTTCATTTTCCAGTTACCAGCAATAAATGGTTTACGTGACATTTCACATACCTCTTCTTCTTTAAATTTACTTCTCTATTTTATCATAATTTTAGCCTTAATAAAAGGAATTGTCTATCATTTAGGAATATTTTCACAAATGTAAGATGGTTTTCTGAAAAATTTTTCAAAACCAAAAAGGAGCCTCAATGAGGCTCCCTACAATTATGTTGTCTGACTCTAATTGTTAATTTGGGAACTTAATTAAAATTAAGCTTCGATTTCTGAAACGATACCTGAACCAACAGTACGTCCACCTTCACGGATTGAGAAAGTAGTACCTTGTTCTACGGCGATTGGGTGGATCAACTCAACGTTGATTGTCACGTTATCACCAGGCATAACCATTTCTGTACCTGCTGGAAGTTCGATTGAACCTGTTACGTCAGTTGTACGGAAGTAGAATTGTGGGCGGTAGTTGTTGAAGAATGGAGTATGACGTCCACCTTCTTCTTTAGAAAGGATGTATACTTCACCTTTAAATTTAGTATGTGGGTTGATTGAACCTGGTTTAGCAATAACTTGTCCACGTTCGATTTCGTCACGTTGAACACCACGAAGAAGGATACCTACGTTGTCTCCTGCAAGACCTTCGTCAAGTTGTTTACGGAACATTTCAACACCAGTAACGATAGCTTTTTGAGTTTCTTCTTTAATACCAACGATTTCGATTTCGTCGTTGACACGAACAGTACCACGGTCGATACGTCCTGAAGCAACAGTACCACGTCCAGTGATTGAGAATACATCCTCAACTGGAAGAAGCAATGGTTTGTCAGTATCACGTTCTGGTTCTGGAATGTATGAATCAACAGTAGCCATCAATTCCATAACGATGTCTTCGTATTTTTCATCGCCTTCAAGAGCTTTAAGAGCTGAACCTTGGATAACTGGAAGGTCATCACCTGGGAAATCGTATTCTGAAAGAAGATCACGGATTTCCATTTCAACTAATTCAAGCAATTCTTCATCATCAACAAGGTCAATTTTGTTCATGAAAACGATAAGGTGTTTAACACCAACTTGACGTGAAAGAAGGATGTGCTCACGAGTTTGTGGCATTGGTCCATCAGTTGATGCAACAACAAGGATAGCTCCGTCCATTTGGGCAGCACCAGTGATCATGTTTTTAACATAGTCCGCGTGTCCTGGGGCATCGATGTGGGCATAGTGACGAGTTTCAGTTTCGTACTCAACGTGTGCAGTGTTGATTGTGATTCCGCGTTCGCGCTCTTCTGGAGCAGCATCGATAGAAGCATAATCTTTAGGTTGGTTAACTGAAGTAGGTAAACGACGTGCAAGAACAGTTGTAATTGCAGCTGTTAAAGTTGTTTTACCATGGTCAACGTGTCCGATTGTACCAATGTTAACGTGGGGTTTACTACGATCGTATTTTTCTTTTGCCATTTTGGGAAAAGCCTCCAATAAAATATATTTTATAGATAGACGGTAGGCAATACAGTCTAACTTTACCTTACTATTGTAGCAAATTATTAAGAAAATGCAAGTGTTTTATATTCAAGTGTTCTTCTTTATTTTGTCAACTGATGATATGGCTTAATTTCCACTGATTCTCCTATATTTGAGGCAAAAATCCAGTCTTTATTTTCCAATTCTTTAAAATGCTCAGAACGCCCTGTCACAATTAGTCCAGCAAATCTTGCTGTATGAGGATCTGAGTTGTGTTTCAGGTATTCTTTTAGTTGCTTTTGAGTACTATAGACTTTGCCATTATTTGCTGACGTTGTCGAAAAATCATGGTCCAAGGCTAAATATTTCTGTGCATTTTCTTTAAATACGCTGTAACTGTTTTCCATTCCTATAAGAGGTGATATTTTTTGTTTTTTTTCATATTTTTGATAGATGGCTTTTATGTCTGCATCTTTATTTTTAGCTAAAGCTTGTTCAACTTCTTTGTTTAATGCATTTTGTTGCTGAGCCGATAAGCCTAAATCAAAATTTGCGTGGAAACCAAATTGATTAGCAAGACTATTTTCAATAAGTAAATCACTATCACTACCTATCCAAATCCAATTGATTTTAAGGTTTTCAGGGATAACTTTTTGTATTTCTTTTAATGTATAGGGCTTATTAAAGGTAATGGCCACTTCTACAGCCTGATTCGGTAGTTGTTTTAATAGTGGAATATCTTGGGTTGGTTTCATTGAATAGTCTTTTCCAATAGGATCTTTAACAAAGAAAAGGGGGACCTTGTTGTGATTTCTATGGGTATATAACGACTGCCCCTGGTCACCTGATTTCAGTCCTGAATCACTTCCCCCAAATCTAGCTGACCATAATGAGTAGTTCACTTCAAAACTTTCAAACGGCACTTCAATTCCATCAATATCTTTAAAGCGAGTTGATCTAAAAACTCCTGTAAATTGTGAACTTGGGTAATAGCCCCAGCTACTATATGAAACATTGGGATAAGCAATTTCAGAAATAATAGAAAAATAGTCCTGTATCTTTTTTCCTTGCTGACTGCTTAACCTATTGAGTCCAACATATGATACGGATAAGACTAAAATACTAATGATTAAGCTAATAATACTATTTCTTACAAGACTTCTATTTTTTCTTCGCTTAGCTATTTTTTCAAAATCATTTGATAGGATCATGTTTAATTCCATCTCTTTCTAAAAGTTCCTTCATTTTTTTACGGCCACGCCATAAATCAATTTTGACTTTACTTTGGCTAACCTCTAAAATGCTAGCAATTTCCTTAACTGAAAAATCATTAAAATAATATAAATCAATAACTAACCTATAGTTTTGTGGTAATTCTTCTAATGCCTGATAGAGGTTGTCATAATCACAGGTCTGATCATACTGTATTTGATTGCTTAAAAACTCAGTTGCTACAATATCCTGATATCTTTTTTTGCGCCTGTAATAATCAATATACTTTCTGAGTGCAACACGGTACATCCATGACCGCATTTTTTCTTGAGGTAGAAGAAAATCACTCTCAAGCATTTTTAAAAGCACATCTTGCGCAATATCTTTGGCTTCTTGTTGATTTGCTCCAGATTTTTGTAAATAATGAGAAATTTCTTTCGCATAAGCTACTAGCTCTTCTTCATAGGCATCAAGTTTGATTTCTTCCACCTCCATTCTTCACTATTATAACGAATCATATTTCCCTTTGGTTACAAAAAAATCTTCCTCACGGAAGATTTTAATGACCTATTGAAATTGATTAATGCTGACGATTTTGTCATTGATTGGTTCTTCACGCACTGTTTTGCGATAGGATAACTCTGCTTCTTTCAGGATATCCTCACGTTTTTCATTGGCATCAATATTTAACACAAAGCCAATAGCAACAGATAAAACGAGCAAACTATTTCCACCTTGTGATAAGAAAGGGAAGGTTACACCTGTTGATGGAATCAAGCCTGAAATACCACCAATGTTAACAAAAACCTGCATTAACATCATGCCACCAACACCTAAAGCCATCATGGCATTAAATGGCTTTTTAGCTTTAATACCAACATTCATAATTCTGAGAATCAAAAAGAAGACTAAAGCTAAAATGAAACCAGCCCCTATTAAACCAAGCTCTTCAATAACAATTGAGAAAACAAAATCAGTTTGAGCTTCTGGTAAATACCCTCTTTTTTCAATTGAGTTTCCAAGACCAAGCCCAAACCAACCACCATTACTCATAGCGTAATAAGAATGAGCTAGCTGGTGTCCTGAGTCTGTTAAGTCATGAAAGGGATTGAAAAAAGCACTAAAGCGTTTAGCAACATAGCCAAAAACAGGAATTTTTGCCACTTTTTCAACACCAATAACAGCAATGCTTCCAAGAAAGGTGACTGAAGCTAAAAATATTGTTGTTAATAAAGCTGAAAACCACCTATAGCCAATGCCGCTAACTGAGAATAATAAAATAGAGGTCAAAACAATAATGGCAGCATTTCCCAAATCAGGTTGGGCTGCTACAAGCATAATTAAAAATAATGAATAAACACGCCAATCCTTTAAGTCACTTGTTTGCCTTGGCCACCATAAACGTCTAGTTAAGGCTTGATAATCGTACTTAAATATTTCTTCTTGTCTGCGTGAAAAAGTTGCTGCCAAATACCACACCATGATAATTTTAAGGTATTCTGCAGGTTGAAAACTAATCGGTCCAATGATAATCCAACCATGTGCACCATTAACTTCCTGAGTAAAGAAACGGGCGACTAATAATAGAAAAGCTTCCATCAACATAACTAAAGTTAGAATTTTTGTGTTATTTAAAAAATTCAGTTTTACTTTATACATAAACGTAATAGAAATCAAACTCAAAATCCAAAAAACTCCCTGATTGAGAACTGATCTGAATGGATTTAAATGGAACTGAATGAGTGTCGCACTTGTTGTTGAATAAACCATTATAAGGCCAATAACTGATAAAATCAGGTAAGGCAATAAGATGGAATAATTTAAAAGGTGCCTTTTGTCAATTGTCATAATTTCCCCTATTTTCGAGATAATCTTTTAGCATTATATCATCTTTCAAGTTCAAAAAAAAGAGAAAAGAGAGCTCAAAACTGATGCCCTCATTTTGCTCTTAACCGGAATTACGCAATCCTGTAGCAATCCCATTAATAGTGATATGAATTAATTTTTCATAATCTTCGTCCAATTCATTGTGACGCAATCGCTTAATCAATTCAATTTGAATATAATTTAAGACATTGAAATATGGAAGCCTGAAATCCAAACTATGTTTTAAGGAAGGATTATCTTCCAGTAATTCTTGGTGTTCCTCAATTGCCAAAATAATATCTTTGGTCAATTGCCATTCGTCCAAAATGGGATGGAAAACAGCTCTAACTTCTTCATTTTCAGCTAACTGAGCATATTGAAAGGCAATATTCATGTTGGATTTTGACAATACCATATCAACATTCGAAAGAAGCGAATGGAAAAATGGCCAGGTTTTATACATGTGTTGGAGTTTGGCAAGGTTTCCTTCTTCCTTATCAATAAAGTGTTTGAAGGCAGACCCTACGCCATACCATCCTGGCAACATGATCCGATTTTGAGACCATGAAAATACCCAGGGAATGGCACGTAATCCAGAAATCTCTGTGATGGTTTTTCGTGCTGCAGGCCTAGAGCCAATATTTAAACTAGAAACCTCTTTGATTGGACTCGCTTCAAAGAAGTAATCATAAAAATGTGGGTTTTCAAAAACCAATGAACGGTAAATAAGATTACTATCTTCGACAATCTCATCCATAATGCCTCTAAAACCAGCTATTTCATCTGGATTTGTCAACATACGACTAACCATTCGATTGATAGATGCTGAAATAAGCATTTCTAAATTATAGTAGGCTACATCTTTATTGCCATATTTATTTTCAATGATTTCCCCTTGTTCAGTCAAACGAATGCGATCTTTGATGGAACCAAAAGGTTGCGAGGTAATCGCATCATAAGAAGGCCCACCACCTCGGCCAACTGTTCCTCCACGCCCATGGAAGAAGGTAATTTTAATGGCATTTTTCTGACCAATTTCAGTTAGTTCATTTTGAGCTTTATAGAGCGTCCATCCTGAAGCTAAATAGCCTCCATCTTTATTGCTATCAGAATAACCTAGCATGATTTCTTGGTAGTTATCTTTTGAAGCAATCCATTTTTTTACAATATCATAACTTAAAAATTCGGTCATAATAGCAGTTGAATTTTCCAAGTCTTCAATGGTTTCAAAAAGAGGAACAATTTGAACACGGGCCTTATCCTTATCAACAAGACCAGCTTCTTTAAGCATGATGGCAAGTTCAAACATATCTGAGACACTTTCAGTATGTGAAATGATATGTTGCTTAATAACTTCCTCACCCAGTAAATCTTTCATCTCACAAGCAGCATGATAGATAGCTAATTCTTTTTCAAGAAGCTCTGACTTTGGAACAGTTGTCGATGATAAAGTTCTCGGGTCATCCATTAATTCTTTTAGAAGGATTTGACATTTTTTTGTTTCACTTAGCGAGCTATAATCATCCACAATGTTGGCAGCCTTTAATAGCTCTGCAACACAAGCTTCCTGGATACTTGAGTCTTGACGCAAATCAATACTTGCAAGGTAAAACCCAAAAACATCAAGTGCTTGAATAAGATTTTGGAGATCCCCTTTAATCAAAAAACCATCACCATTTGCTTGCAATGAATCACAAATGGTTACTAAATCAGCCTTAAATTCTTCCGCTTTTTGGTAGGCAGGTACCTGAAGACCTGTGTTTTCTCTTTTTTTATTGCTATTAGGTGCTAGGGCATTTAGGGTTTCCACCATACGTGATTGAATGTAATGAAAAGCCTTCCTATAAGGTTCATTTTCACGGTAGATAGATTGGTCCTGTGATAACTTAGCTAATTGTTCAACTTCTGCACTAACCTTTGTTAAAGTGTTTGACAGTGAGAAACTTCTATAGAGATGGGATAACTTTTCAATATAGTAAGTGATAATCACCTCACTTTGAATCTTAGCCGAAAGTCTCAAGGTTTCAGCAGTGACAAAAGGATTTCCATCACGGTCACCACCTATCCACATGCCCATTGTAATGGGTTTAGGATTTTGCAAATCAAGCCCTTTTGCTTGGGCTAAGGCTTTGTATTCACTTGTTAATTTGGTAACGGCGTCAATTAACGAAGCATTGTAATACTCCATGACATTTGTAATTTCATTTTTGACTTTGAGTTTTTTTTCACGGATGATGTCAGTCTGCATGATAATATCAACATATCGACGCAATTCTTGTAACCATTTATCCCTGTTTGCAATTCCTGTTTTAACATCACGATACTTGCGTAACAAATCGTGAATTTTATTGGTTAATTCAAGAACAGTTTTACGCTGAACCTGAGTTGGATGAGCTGTAAGCACAGGTACCACATTAACATTTTCCAAAATGGACTGAGCATCTTCTTTTTTAGAAACTTCTTCAATGGTTGAAGCCAACTTTCCTAAATAAGAGACATTAGTATTATTTTGAAGGTTAATTTCATAAGCTAAATCCACATCCTCTGAAATATTGATCAAAAGAGGTAACAATGAAAAATAGCGTGAAATGATAACCATCTCATCATTAGTAAGCTCAGAAATATAAGATTCTAAGGCTGTGTAATCTTGGTTTTCGGATAAAACAAGGATTTTTTGAATATTATAAAAGGCCTCATCGCCAATCATTTGACGAGTGCTTTCTTCCAACATTTCTTTTAAAATAGCTACTTCTTCTGCTATAATTTCGGTATTATTACGGCTTTCTAGTTTGTTGACAGTCACATCAATCACTCCTTTTACTCGGACTTACATTTTATGATACCATTTTTTAGTTAAATTGTAAGGGGATTTAGAGAATAGTATCTGTTTTTGGCACCTGTTTTCATCATTTTCTGTATGAAAGTTCTGATTTTTTATGCTTTGCTACTTTTATTTTGATATACTAAGGGAAGAATATGAAACAAAGGAGAATACCATGTCACTCAAAAAACGTTCTGAATTTCCAGAAAATGAACTTTGGGATTTAACTGCCCTTTATAAGGATAGAGAAGACTTTCTTTTAGCTATTGAAAAAGCCCTTGCAGATGTCTTTGCATTCCAGAAGAATTATGATGGTCACTTAAACACGGTTGAAGATTTCGACCGTGCCTTAAGGGAAATTGAACACATCTATATCCAATTAAGTCATATTAGCACATATGCTTTTATGCCACAAACAACTGACTTCTCAAATCAAGAATTTGCTGAGATTGCACAAGCTGGTGACGATTGCATGACCAAAGCCAGCGTAGCCTTAAGTTTCTTTGATACTGCACTAGCAAATGCTGATGTAAACATTTTGGATGCTCTGGAAAAAGAAAGTTATTACAGTGCAACTATTCGCCAAGCAAAACTCCAAAAAAAATACCTATTAGCGCCTGAAGTCGAAAAATGTCTCACCAATTTACGTGAAGTCCTTAATACGCCTTATGACATCTACACAAAAATGCGGGCTGGTGATTTTGCTATGGAAGACTTTGAAGTTGAAGGTAAAACATACGCCAATAGTTTTGTCAGTTACGAAAATTTCTACCAAAACCACGAAAACGCTGAAATCCGTGAAAAAGCATTCCGTTCCTTCTCCAAAGGCTTACGTGCTCATCAAAACGCTGCAGCTGCAGCCTATCTTGCTAAAGTCAAATCTGAAAAATTAATTGCAGATATGCGTGGTTATGATACTGTCTTTGACTATCTATTAGCGGAGCAAGAAGTTGATCGTAGCATGTTTGACAGGCAAATCGATTTAATCATGACGGAGTTTGGCCCAGTTGCTCAAAAATTCCTAAGACATGTGGCTGAGGTAAATGGCCTTGAGAAAATGACATTTGCAGACTGGAAGCTTGATATTGATAATGAATTGAATCCTGAAGTATCAATTGATGATGCATACGATTTAGTCATGAAATCACTTGCTCCACTTGGAAAAGAATACCTTCAAGAAGTTGAGCGTTACCAAACAGAACGTTGGGTAGACTTTGCTGCTAACGCCAATAAAGATTCTGGTGGTTATGCCGCCGACCCATATAAGGTTCATCCTTATGTTCTCATGAGTTGGACTGGTCGCATGTCAGATGTTTACACTTTAATTCATGAAATTGGGCACTCTGGCCAATTTATCTTCTCTGATAATAACCAATCTTACTTCAACACTCATATGTCAACCTATTATGTTGAAGCCCCATCAACCTTTAATGAATTATTGCTAAGTGATTATTTGGAAAATGCTTTTGATGACCCTCGTCAAAAACGTTTTGCCCTTGCTCATCGCTTAACAGATACTTACTTCCACAACTTTATCACTCATCTATTAGAAGCTGCTTTCCAAAGAAAGGTTTACCAATTAATTGAAGATGGGGGCACTTTTGGTGCCGAACAACTAAACAGCCTGATGAAAACTGTCCTTCAAGAATTCTGGGGAGATGCTGTTGAGATTGATGACGACGCTGCACTCACTTGGATGCGTCAAGCACACTACTATATGGGCTTATACAGTTATACTTATTCTGCCGGATTGGTTCTTTCTACTGCTGGTTATTTAAACCTTAAAAATAATGATGAGGGGGCAAGTGAATGGCTTGAATTCCTCAAATCTGGTGGCAGCAAAACACCGCTTGACACTGCTATGTTAATCAATGCTGACATTTCAACTGATAAACCACTTCGCGATACCATAACATTCCTAAGCGACACTGTTGATCAAATCATTGCTTATACAGAAGACCTCAAGCAATAAGCAAATCTTCTAGGACAAAATCCTTTGAAAAATCACTAAGAAAGAGACCATGTTTTGACACATGATCTCTGTTGGCTCTCTAATTTCTATCGTGGGTAAATCCACTTTAGAGATTATGGAGCTTTTTTCTTATTTCATTTTTTCAATGTAAAATTCAATTTTATCATTCTTTTTCACTTTTAATTGATTGGCCGCTTTTGCCGCCATTTTGTCATTAACTTTGAAAAGCCAATATTTTTGTTCTTTGGGGTCCTGTTTATGGCCATCTATTTCTGTAATAAAGCCGTCTTTTTCTTTAACCTTATAATTGGCTTTTAAGACATCCATAACCGTCTCTCCTTCTTTAAAAGAAACTTTCTCGTCAATGGTATTAGTATCTTCTTTGACAATCAATTGCACCTGATGTTCTGCTTTACTTTCTTTACTGTCAGTTTTGGTTTGATCAGCTGCGCAAGCCATTAGTAAAAATGAAAAACTTGACAAGGTTAACAGTTTAAAAAATCTTTTCATGTGATAATCTCCTAAAAATAGCAAATATAATGGGGTAAAACAATAAGGTTGATAAGCCATGGGCCAAATTAAACGGAGCACCAGCTAAAACATAAGACCACCAAGGCATACTATAAAGATAAGCAAAACAACTATCAATAAAAATGCCATATAAAACCGCACAAAGACCTGCTAAAACAGAAATAAAAGGCATCTGATAGTTCGTCACTTTTTGGCTAAGCGGATAGATAAGAAAGGTCCAAAGAAAAATAATAAGCATGAAAGTCGCTAATTGCCAAAATACCCAGGGACCAAATCCAAGAACAAAGGAGCTGATAAGCATTGTCAGGGACATCACAAGTACCGACTCATAAAAGCCAAAAAATACTGCAAAAACGAGAAATAGGGCCGTAACGGGTTGAATATTAGGTAAGTGGCTAAAGCTTAGACGTAAGACTAAAGCTAGAGCTGAAAATATAGCAATTCTTGTTAATTGTTTGGTTGTCATGACTTTTCCTTTCTTACCTTCTTATTATGACAGATTTTAGTAAAGTTGGGTAGTATCTTTGCTTAAAAAGAAAGCAGTAACAATAAAATGATAAATTTATAAGAAAAGGGAAGCTCTAAGAGACTTAGTTATAGTTTTAAACTGTATCTTTTCGCGAATTGTTATAGCTATTAGCTAAGGAGATTCTAGAGTAAGAGTTACACTAAGTCTGTCATGACAGTTTTTAAGAAAAATTAAACAGAATTATACTTAAAATGCAAGATAATATAAGAATTTAGTGAGGATGCTTTGACTTTTTCCTACCTTTTAGGGTACAATAGCAATAATGAGAAGAAGAATAAAGCCTATAGTGGTTCTTGTCTTCTTTATCGTGTTTGCACTATTATTAATTATTGGAAAAACCCATTCAGACAATCTTAAGGAAAAGGAATTGCGCACTGCAAAATCAAACATTCCAATAGTTTCTAGCACTCCAGATAAAGTAAGCTCCACCACATCAGAAACGGAAGAATTTATCTTAAATCCAATTATTGACGTCTCCGGATGGCAATTGCCTAGCGAAATTGACTACGACACTCTTTCAAAAAATATCTCTGGCGCCGTAGTTCGTGTATTTGGAGGCTCACAAATTACAGCACGCAACAATGCAGCTTACACAACTGGAATTGATAAATCTTTCAAAAAGCACATTGAAGAATTTCAAAAACGAGATGTTCCCGTTGCTGTTTATAGTTATGCATTAGGATCAAGCAGTAAAGAAATGCGAGCTGAAGCCCGTGCCTTTTATAAAAGTGCTTCACCATACAACCCAACCTACTACTGGATTGATGTTGAAGAAGCTACCATGAAGGATATGAATAAAGGGGTTAAAGCTTTCCGCGAAGAATTAGAAAAACTTGGTGCTGAAAATGTTGGTCTCTACATTGGGACTTATTTCATGGCAGAACAAGAAATTTCAACCAAGGGCTTTGACGCCATTTGGATTCCGACTTACGGAAGCGACTCTGGCTATTATGAAGCTGCACCAAATACCGATATTGACTATGATTTGCATCAGTACACCTCAAAAGGGTATGTACAAGGTTTTGATAAACCTCTTGATTTAAATCAAATTGCCGTTAACAAAGACACGCGAAAAACTTATGAAAAGCTTTTCGGAAAAATCAAAGACAAATAAAGGTCTTTAGGTCTTTTTTGATTAACATTTCTTGACAAAGTCATTTTTAAAGGTAGTGTAAAATATCTTGTGTAAACACAAAAAAGGAATAAATCCTGTATAGTAGAGTTACGACACTTCACTAGAAAGAGATTTATTCCCATGACTCAGTTTACCACAGAATTACTTAACTTCCTAGCGCAAAAACAAGATATTGATGAATTCTTTCGATCCTCTTTAGAAATAGCTATGAATGATCTCTTGCAGGTTGAACTATCAGCTTTCCTTGGATATGAGCCATATAAAAAAGAAGGTTACAATACAGGTAATAGCCGTAATGGGACCTACTCTCGACAGTTTGAAACGAAGTATGGCTTAGTCAATTTAATCATTCCAAGAGATCGAAACGGCGAGTTTTCACCAGTTTTATTACCATCTTATGCTAGACGAGATGACCACTTGGAAGAGATGGTGATTAAACTCTATCAAACTGGCGTTACGACACGCGAAATCAGTGACATTATTGAGCGCATGTATGGTCACCACTACAGTCCAGCAACGGTGTCAAATATCACAAAAGTGACTCAAGAAAGTGTCACTGCCTTTCATGAGCGTTCCTTTCAAACTAACTACTCAGTCTTGTATCTAGACGGAACTTACTTACCCTTGCGACGAGGTACGGTCAGTAAAGAATGTATTCACATTGCACTTGGTATCACGCCTGAAGGGTATAAATCAGTTCTTGGCTATGAGATTGCCCCTAATGAAAATAATGTCTCTTGGTCAGATCTTCTTAAGAGGCTACAAAATCAAGGACTTAAGCAAGTTTCTCTAGTTGTTACAGACGGGCTTAACGGTGTGGATCAAATCATCCAACAAGCCTATCCAATGGCTAAACAGCAACGGTGTCTGGTTCACATTGGTCGCAATATCTCCAGTAAGGTCAAACGAGTAGATAGGGCACCTATTCTAAATCAGTTCAAGCAGATTTATCGTGCCACAAATTTACAGGAGGCTATTAAATTATTGGAACAATTTGTTTCTGAGTGGAAACCTCGTTACAAAAAGGTTATGACATCACTTGAAACAACTGAAAATCTCCTAACTTTCTATCAATTTCCACATCACATTTGGTCTAGTATTTACTCTACAAACTTGATTGAATCACTCAATAAAGAAATCAAGCGACAAAGCAAGAAGAGGGTGGTTTTTCCAAATGAAGAAGCCTTAGAACGATGCCTTGTAAGTATTTTCGAAGACTATAACATTAAGTTCGGAGCTCGTATTCATAAAGGATTCGGAGTATGTTTTGACACACTTGATAGCTTATTTGACTAATATTCAAAAACTCTACTCTTGTGTTTACACAAAATTATTGACAGTATCTTTTTAAAAGACTATAATAAAGTTACTTAATGAAATAATTTCACAAGGGAGTGCTTCAGCTGAGATCGCATCTGCGAAATCCTTAAAACCTGATCTTGTTAGTACAAGCGTAGGGATTGTGACCTAACATCAACTCTGATTTAGGCTCTTTTTGTGAAAAAAAGGAGCCTTTTTATGTCGAAAAATACTAATCTTAACTATTTAGTTGAAGCTGCCATTTTTGCTTCCTTAGCCATGTGCTTATCTTTAATACCTGACTTCTTCAGTTGGTTTAGTCCATCATTTGGAGCTATTCCACTGGTTTTATTCTCACTTCGTCGCGGCCTTAAATATGGTTTATTAGCTGGTTTTATATGGGGCTTGCTTCATTTCACTTTGGGCAAAGTTTACTACCTAAGCCTATCACAAGTTTTTATCGAGTATATTTTGGCCTTTCTTTCTATGGGTATAGCTGGTCTCTTTTCTAGTCACTTGTCTAATGCTATTGCTCATAAAAATAAAAAAGCAGCTGTTTTATTAGCTTCATTTGCTGCTATTTTAGCAGTCTTTACCCGTTATATCTGGCACTTTATTGCCGGAGTGATTTTCTGGGGTTCTTACGCTCCTAAAGGCATGTCAGCTATTTGGTATTCCTTTACCGTTAATGGGTCCGCAGGCATCCTAACACTTATTATTGTGCTTATTGCTATTTATAGCATCATAAGCCTTCACGAAACCTTTTTCTCCCCTAAAAATTAATTCCATCGTGAGGTGTAATTTTAATAGCTAAAAAATGGTATAATTAATCATTATACTTTTTTTAGTTTTTAAGATTGGAGATAAGATGGCTAAAAAAGAAAAGCTTAAAAAAACATTAGTCGAACAAATCCTAGACAAGGCAAAGATTTCTTATGACAGTCTTGCTATTAATGCATTGACAGGGCAATTGCCTGATGCCATTGATAGGGGTGATATCTACAAAACCTTGGCTTTAGTTGGAGATAAAACTGGTCCTATAATCGGTATTATTCCCATAACTGAGCATTTATCTGAGAAAAAACTGGCTAAAGCATCTGCTAACAAAAAAGTTAGCATGATTGCTCAAAAAGACTTGCAAAAAACAACCGGCTATGTGCATGGGGCTAATAATCCTGTCGGTATTCGACAAAAACACAACTTTCCAATTTTCATTGATCAATCGGCACTTGAAAAAGGAAGTCTTATAGTATCTGCTGGTGAACTTGGGCGCTCAATTAGAGTCAATGCAAGCGAATTAGCAGCGTTTGTTGCAGCAGTATTTGCTGATATTAAGGAGTAAGGATGAGAGTTATCGGAAATATTATTTGGTTTTTGTTTTCAGGATTCTGGGCTTGGTTGGTTTGGACTTTGATTGGTTTAGTCTTTTGCCTAACAATTATTGGATTTCCTTTGGGAGTTCAATTTTTTAAAATCGCTAATTTTGGGCTTTTCCCCTTTGGTAAAGAGATTCACATTGGACAATCAAATGCTAGCTTATTATTAAACATTTTATGGATTCTATTTTTAGGATGGCAATTAGCTGTGATGCATTTAGCATCTGCCGCTTTACTTGCTTTTTCAATTATTGGGATTCCATTTGCAATCCAATCTCTTAAAATGGTTAAGATTAGCCTTTTTCCTTTTGGTGCTAAAATCAGATTTACCTAAACAAAGGAGTATGTGTTGAAATTATATATAATCAGACATGGTAAAACCCAATGGAATCTTGAGGGACGCTTTCAGGGAGCTTCTGGAGATTCACCACTGCTTGAAGAAGCTTATGACGACATTAAACAATTGGGACAAAGACTGGCAAGGGTTTCTTTTGATGCTCTTTACTCCAGTGATTTAAAACGAGCAGTTGATACCAGCAAAGCATTGTTAGAGCAAATCCAAGCACCAAAAGAAATTGTTTATACACAAGAGCTTAGGGAGTGGCGTCTAGGTCAACTTGAAGGTGCTAAAATTGCTACCATGACGGCTATTTATCCTAGACAAATGAATGCCTTTAGTCATAATCTTGCCCTCTTTAATACCAATCAATTTGGAGCAGAGTCCTTATACCAAACACAAAAGCGTGTGACTGATTTAATCACTCGATTTAAAGAAAAAGATTATAAAAACGTCATTATTGTGGGACATGGAGCTAACTTAACTGCTTCTATTCGATCTTTATTAGGCTATACTCCTGCACTTATTAGGGCTGAAGGTGGTTTAGATAATGCAAGTTTAACCCTTTTGGAAACAGATGATTGTGTGCACTTCAAGTGCTTGACTTGGAATGATAAATCCTATTTAACTGGCAATAACCAATAAAAAAGTATTTCGGAGATTTCCGAAATACTTTTTTATTTGGCATACTTCATGCGTAATAGTTTTTCTTGCTGTTTATTAAGTCTTAGTAAGATGACTACTTTATCAATACTCATATTTGATTCCAAAAGGCGTTCTGCTGCCATCATCAACCCATTATTTAATCCCATTTCTAGAATTGGATTTTCTTTATCATTGAGGTCAAAGATGAATTTATTATCTGGCAAATCAAAAAGGACTTTAACAGCTCCAAACAATTGTTCAAAATTGTCAATAGCAACATCATAAACTGGTTTAGTCCCAGCTTTTAAACGTCTTCCTCGATGATTAAACCACATGGAATGCCAGCCTCCGTTAAAAGCTCCCATGACATCATTATCATAGGAATCACCCACGTAAAGTGTGGTTTGTGGGTTCATGTCAAATTGTTCTGCGGCAAGGTTAAAAATTTCTTTTTCTGGCTTTTGAAAACCTGTGGCTTGACTGACAATAACACGCTTAGGATCAACATAATCATATAAACCAAGCTTTCTCACTTTTTTTAATTGATGCTCTGTAGGTCCATTTGTAATAATCCCAATTGGCACATTTTTTGACTTTAAGAAATCCAGTGTCATACGCATTTCATCAAGCATGGTAATATTTTCAAGTTCAACTTCATAAACTGCTTGAAAATGGTTTCCTTCTGCTTCGTCAATGGCACGGTAATCGAATTCTAAAAGAGTTTCTCGGCAACGCCAAAAGCGAAAATATGCTGTCGTCCACTCTCCTGCCATTACTCTTGGAAAACCAATATCAGAATAGTGACGAAAACGGATATAAGCTTCTTTCATTCGTTTCATATCAAAATCTGGGAAACATTTCTCCATAGCAATACGGTATGGTGCTTGTTGGTCATAGATTGTATCGTCAACATCAAAAACAATAGCGGTAATCATGAATCTCTTTTCTTTTCCTTTTATTTTATACTAGGTTATTATACTATTTTTGATTAGTCCTGACAAACCGCGACAAAAAGTGTTTTTTTAGGGTATGAAATCCCTTTCCGTAATGAAAATAAGGTGTACTCCCCTTTATTTTATGTTACAATAGAGGGGAAAACTTATTGGAGGAAACCATGTCAAACGAACACATCGAAGAATTAAATGACCAACAGATTGTCCGTCGTGAAAAAATGACGGCCTTAGCGGAACAAGGAATCGATCCATTCGGTAAGCGTTTCGAACGCACTGCTAATTCCGGTCAACTAAAAGAAAAATATGCTGACAAAACAAAAGACGATTTACATGACATTAAAGAAACGGCTATTATTGCTGGTCGTTTAATGACTAAGCGTGGAAAAGGAAAAGTTGGCTTTGCCCATATCCAAGATCGTGAAGGCCAAATACAAATTTACGTTCGTAAAGATTCTGTTGGCGAAGAAAACTACGAAATCTTTAAAAAAGCTGATTTGGGTGACTTTATTGGTGTTGAAGGTGAAATTATGCGTACTGATATGGGAGAACTCTCAATCAAGGCAACACACTTAACCCACCTCTCAAAATCACTACGCCCACTTCCTGAAAAATTCCATGGCCTAACAGATATTGAAACAATCTACCGCAAACGCCATTTAGATTTGATTTCAAATCGCGACAGTTTTGATCGTTTTGTAACCCGTTCAAAAATGATTTCTGAAATCCGTCGTTATTTAGATGGTATGGACTTTTTAGAAGTTGAAACTCCTGTTCTTCACAACGAAGCTGGTGGTGCTGCAGCTCGTCCATTCATTACACATCACAATGCTCAAAATATTGATATGGTTCTACGTATTGCAACGGAGTTGCATTTAAAACGCCTTATTGTTGGTGGAATGGAACGTGTTTATGAAATTGGTCGCATCTTCCGTAATGAAGGAATGGATGCCACTCACAATCCTGAGTTTACTTCTATTGAGGTTTACCAAGCCTATGCTGATTACCTGGATATTATGAACCTAACAGAAGGCATCATTCAACATGCTGCTAAAGCTGTAATTGGCGATGGACCAGTCAACTACCAAGGTAATGTCATTAACATTCACCAACCTTTCAAGCGCCTACACATGGTTGATGGAATCAAAGAGATTACTGGTGTAGACTTCTGGCCTGAAATGTCTGTTGAAGAGGCTATTGCTTTAGCAAAAGAACATCATGTGCCACTTGAAAAACACTTTACAAGCGTAGGCCACATCATCAATGCCTTCTTTGAAGAATTTGTTGAAGAAACTCTAATTCAACCAACCTTCATTTATGGTCATCCTGTTGAAGTTTCTCCACTGGCTAAGAAAAATCCTGACGATTCTCGTTTCACTGATCGTTTTGAACTCTTTATCATGACAAAAGAATATGCCAATGCCTTCACTGAACTCAATGATCCAATTGATCAATTATCACGTTTTGAAGCACAAGCACAAGCTAAAGAACTTGGTGATGACGAAGCAACTGGTATTGACTATGACTTTGTTGAAGCACTTGAATACGGCATGCCGCCAACAGGTGGACTTGGAATTGGAATCGATCGCCTTTGTATGTTACTAACAGACACAACAACCATCAGAGACGTCCTACTATTCCCAACCATGAAATAAACTAGGACTTGCTTGCAAGATACTATATTCTCACTTCCTATTAAGTAAGAAGTAAAGCCTAAAAGGGGCTGGGCAAAAAGCCTAATATAAACTAAACCGCATGAAATCTTTCGTTTACAAACGTTGATTTCATGCGGTTTCTTATTTCGGAAATTTGAAAAAATCAATGAGATTTCGACTTTTTGCCCAGCCCCTTTTTTATGCCATATTTTATTAACTTTGATTGACTAAGATTTTACACTTTTATAAGTGCCTATTCTTATAATAAGATAAGTCATGACAACAGATAAAAGGAGGGTTACAAAAATAGCTAATAACTGTGGCAAAATATCTTTTGGGTAACAAGCTATGACTCCTATACTTCCAAAAAATCCCCCTATTCCATTCATGGCAAAGGAATCTACCACATCGTCTATCGCTTTTAAGTGATTTATATAGACCGAAGACAGATAAGTCAAGTAGGACCCAACAAAACAAATCAGGAGCATCTGAATTGGTTTTACATAACCCACTCCTGCTGTACTTGTCACTAAGCCAACAACAATACCATTTAATAGAGCTGAGCTGGACAAGTCTTTTGTCATCAGATAAGAAGCTAAGGTCCATGATAAGCCTCCAGCAATAATAGCAATCAAGGTATTAATGAGAGCCAAGCCTGCAACTTGGTTTAAGGTCAATGCAGGTCCTGCATTAAAGCCAAACCAGCCTAAAGTAATCAATACCATTCCAAGAAATTGCCAATCTGTCTGCTCATTTTCACTATGGTCAAAGCTTGTTTTTCCCAACTGTTGTGCCAAGATAAAACTTGATACCCCAGCAGATAAATGAACCACCATACCACCGGAAAAATCTCTGACACCTAATTGCGCAAGAGCACCTTGGGGCGTCCAAATTAAAAAGGCCAAGGGACAATAAACTAAAAAAATCCAAAAAACAACCGTTAGCAAAAGGGATCTCAAAGGAAAACGATCAATAACTGAACCAATCAACATCACAACAGCATAAAGACAAAAGCACAGCTGGAATAGCATGTCTAAAACCACGTCTAATGGGAGCTTTTCTGCAAAAAGGGGAGTTAATAGACTTCCTTTAAATGTGACACCATAAGCCAAAAATAACCAGAAAAAAGAGGACACTAAGACAACTAAGACAAACTGAAAAATGATCCTTGAGGCTAAACGAGTATTCAAAGTGGCAAAATATGATTTAGCCACACCAAAAATCATTAGCCACATCACTAATATACAAAGCAGTAAAAACATTAATAGGACTTCCTTTACAAAAAAAATATTATTTGTTACACTAATAAAGTTAACTGGTTAAGTATATTATTATTCACATTATTTTGTCAAGGAGATAAGATGAAAACATATAACATTATTATTATTGGTGCAGGTGCGGCTGGTATAGGTTTTGGTGCATCACTTAAAACTGTTGGCATTGAGGACTTTCTTATTCTGGAAAAAGGGGAAATCGGTGACAGTTTCTTAAAGTGGCCAACAACGACTCAATTTATTACCCCTTCATTTACAAGCAACGGCTTTGGTTTTCCTGATTTAAATGCTGTTGTCCCTGATACATCACCTGCTTTTACTTTTGAAAAGGAACATGTGACAGGCAAAGAATATGCCGAGTACCTACAATTAGTCGCTTCACATTACCAATTGCCTATTAAAACAAAAACAAACGTTTGTGACATTACAAAGCAAGACGACAAATTCCTTATAAAAACGCAAACAGATACATATCTTGCTAACTACCTCATTATGGCAACTGGCGAATTTCAATACCCAAATAAAAGTCAGATTGCTGGTTCTGAATTGGGGATACACTACGGTGAGGTTGAGCATTTTCATGTTACATCCGAAGACCCCTTTATTGTTATTGGAGGAAATGAGAGCGCCTGTGATGCATTAAGTCACCTCGCCTATTTGGGAAATGATGTCCATTTGTTTACTGAAACATTTGGCCAAAAAGAAAACAATCCTGATCCAAGTATTTCCCTCTCCCCTATTACCAAAGAAAGATTAAAACACCTTCAAAGCAATCCTAAATATCATCTGAGCATTACCGAAAATAAAAAAGCCATTTCAATTGAAAAGATAAAAGACCTTTACCATGTCACTTTTCAAGATGGGACCTGCGCAAACAGTAAACACAAACCCATTCTGGCAACTGGTTTTTTAAACACTTGCCACTTGATTGGTGGTATGGAGCTCTTTTGCTATGATGACAATCACTTGCCGCTTGTTACAGAACAAGACGAATCCACTAAAGTAGCAAACTGTTTCTTAATTGGGCCAAGTTTAAGGCATGGAGATACCATTTTCTGCTATATTTATAAATTTAGACAACGTTTTATGCCATTAATCTGTGAAATTGCAAAACGTGAAAAGCTCAAGCTTCCTCAAGAAGAAATTAATTTTTTCAAGGCCAATCAAATGTATTTAGAAGATTTAGACTGTTGTTCGGTCAATTGTGACTGTTAGAATAATACGATTTCCCATCATAATTGTTAGTAAAAGCAGAACAAAAACAAGCCATTTATCAAGCCAACTTGATAAATGCTTTTTTTTAGGTTATAGTGGAATGAGAAGAAATGGAGGCGTTTTCACTATGAAAATTTTACGTTTTACCCTACTTGGGAATCCTTCCATCCATCTAGACAATCAGGAAATCTTTTTTTCTTTTGCAAAAATAAATGCTCTCCTTTACTATATGGTCATTAATGGGAATGTGAACCGTGACGAAATCGCAGGCATTCTCTGGGAAGATAAGGATACAAAAACCGCCAAAAAAAACCTACGTAATTCCATTTACCAGGTTAATAAACTATTGGGAGATGACTACATCATAAGTCCCAGCAAATCACTATTGCAGTTTAATCCAGAGGTCAACATTGAAAGTGATGTTGCACATTTTTCAAAAAATCCTCTGACACACCTCTCTTTATATAAAGGAGAATTTTTACAGAATTTCTTTTTAAAAAGTAATGAAACCTATGACCTTTGGTTAACAAAAATGCGGTCCCACTTGGAGCAAGTTTACATTAAAACCTGTTACCAAAACATTGACCAAATGATGGAAACGGCCGACTTTGAAGAGATTGAAGATCATATTTTTAAGCTGATTAGTATTGATGAATTTGAAGAACGGCATTACCAATTACTGATGAAACTTTATCAAAAATACCAGCGTTTTGGCAAGGTCATCGAAACCTATTATAAATTAGTCAATCTACTTGATGAAGAATTGGGCATTGCACCCAGCCCAGCAAGTCAGGCTATCTATGAAGAGGTAGTTGCTAAAGACCGTAACCATAAAAAAATCAAAAAATTTCTCAGAACCACTAATGATTTCTTTGGTCGACTAGACGTTATCAAAGAATTAGAAGATTATTTCAATGCAGTATATGATAGCAAACAATCACACACCATGCTTTTATTAGGTGGTACAGGAATTGGCAAAAAAACAGTAACCCGGCAAGTCCTCTCCAACCAGACCAGCCGCTATCAGATTGTCACTGCTGAATGCTTTCATGAAGAAAACTCCCATTCCTTACAAGTGATTAAAGATATCTTGGAAGGCTTAGGCGACTTGGTTCTAGAATACCAATTAATGACATTAAAAGACTGGAATCAAAGACTAGAATACTTTTTCCCAAGTTTTCTCAAGGACAAAGACAATCAAACAAGACAAGATGATTCCATTAGCCTAACGCGTTTCATGATTGATATACTGAAAAAACTCTCAAGCCAAAAAGCCACTGTTATTCTGATTGAGGACATTCATTGGATGTCTGCTGAGGCTGTGGACATTTTACAAACCCTTGTTAACCATTTAGAAGATGCTCCTTTAGCATTAGTTTTAACCAAACACCTCAACTCCAATAACTACTTGGACCAGTTCTTTAATCACCTCATCAGTCGTAAGCGTATTGACTTTCTTAAAATCAATAACCTCTCGGAAAAAGAAAGCATGGATTACCTGAAGCAAACACTAGGTCACCTCAACTCCTCTCAGCAAGACTACAATAAAATATACCAAATCAGTGAAGGCAACCCTTTCTTTTTATCTGAATATGCTAACCTGCTTTTGAAGGGGCAAAAATTCACCCCCCTAACACCTGCCATCGAAGCAAAACTGTCTCTAAAACTAAAACAAATTAGTAGCCAAGAAGAAGAGCTCCTCTACTACTTGTCCTGTTTTAGAAATCCACCTACTTTGAAATTATTGGCAGAGCTGATGACCTTAAAAATTGAAGAAACCATTGATATCATAGAAGCACTTTGTCAAAGACAGCTCCTGTTTGAAGCAACAGATGAGGATGAGGTTCTTGCCATCTTTAAGCAAAAACTGATGGCTCATTTTTGCTACAGTCGTATATCACTAGCAAAAAGACGGCTCTTACATGCACAAATTGCAAAAACAATGGAGAAAACTACCAATCTCATTTCTTGCAGTAAGAAGATTTTTGATGAAATGGCCTATCATTATCAAGAAGCCAAACAACCCTTAAAATCACTCTATCATCACCTCAATTACTTGGAAGCCATGTTACAGTTCCAGCATGAACTTTTCCCAATCTATGCACAAAACCGATCTGAATCAGGGCAATTTGATTACAAAAGGCATCAAGCCATTCAAAAACAGTTTGATGGCATTAACCAAGACATTCAAGAATTGCACCCTAAATATCAAGCTGACAAACAATTTCAAGAATCATTGATTCGTTTCTTGTATCTAGAAGGCTGCTACAAAATTCGGGTCGGTCAATACCAACAAGGCATTTCGGATATTCAAAAAGTGATTTCGATAGCTAGTGAATGGCAACACACCAGCTACTTGCTTGAGAGCTATCGTCAGATTATTCACTACTGTATCCAGGTTGAAAATATTTCTGAAATGAAATACTACACTGAGTTAGCTTTAGAAGCAGCCATTACAGCAAACAACTATGAAGCTATCGCTATTCAACTCAGACTAAGTGGCCTTTACCATCTCATGACTGGCAATATTGATGAGGCAACAAGCAAGTGCAAGCAATCAATTGACCTGTTTACTTTGACCAGTAGTATCCAATCCAAATACGCCATTCAAATTGCTGCAGCCTATGATTATTTAGCAGAAATCAAACAAATTCAAGGCAATTTAGCAGATGCTATGGCCTATCAAGAAAAAGCCATTCAACTCAGCCTCAATAAGCGCAGCGAAACGTCTATTCTCTCATTCTATATTGGCTTAGGTATTTCATATTACCAACAGGGAAACAATCACAAAGCGCAAGCCATTTTCACTGAAGCAAAAGAAGGGCTTAAAACTCTTAGTTTCCCTTGGAAAGAAGTTCAACTTGAAGTTTATTTGGCTTTAATTAATAGTGATAAGGGCAATTTCCAACCATTGATTGACTTGATTCATAAAAAAGAAGAGTTGATTGCCCGCTATTCAAACCCACGGGACAAGGGCATGATTTACTATCTTATGGCTATTAGCAAGAATAAATTGACTCAAAAAATCATTTCAGATCAAAGACTGGAAACCTTACTTGACGACAATCTGTTGGACTACCTTCAAATCGCCAAGAAACACTTAAATCCTTACCGGGATTGTAGACAACTTGAAGAATTAGAGAAGTTAGAACAAACCCTTAACAAAGCAAAACGTCTATAGCAACACAAGCTATAAACGTTTTTTCTTATTGAAGTGTCCTAAAGGCATTTTGCGCTAAAATCTGTGTGATGTAAAAAATGAAAGTAGCCGCTAAATTTGCGGTGTGATGATCAATATCATGTGGAGGCGATACTTCAACAATATCAAAACCAATTAATTTTCCACTGGCTGCAATATGTTGTAAAACAAGTAAGGCTAGTTTAGGATCAACTCCCAAGGATTGAATAGCACTTACCCCAGGGGCATTGGCTGCCGCAAAACAGTCCATATCAATGGTCAGGTAAACATGTTTTTGGTCTTTTAAGAAGTGGTCAATGCGACTGCAAATCTCGTTATGCCCCATTTTATACATATCTTGACCTGTTAGAAAAGAAATTCCTTTTGATTTGGCAACAAAGTCGAAGAGAAAGAGATTATTGTTATGTTCTTGAATCCCTAAAATTAGGTAAGGAAACAGTTGGTTAACTGTCAAAGCATGATCAAACATCTGTCGAAAACCTGTTCCAGAGTTTGGACCAGTTTGGTCATATGGGCGTAAGTCAAAATGGGCATCCATATTGATCACAGCCAGTTCGTCTTGAGGATCAATGGATGATTTGAGACCTAAATAATGCCCAAAAGCTGTCCCATGCCCTCCTCCTAAAACAATTGGCTTGATGTTTAGAGCTTTCATGCGTTTGATGGCTTTAGCTAGACTTTCTTGCATCTGTTCCAAAGATTGGTTTGGCGCATCAATGTCACCAACATCATAGAGATTTACATGATGACCAAAATGCCAAGGCAATTTAGCTAACTGTTGCCTAATAGCATCAGGGCCCTCCACTGCTCCAACACGCCCATGGTTAATATAGACCCCCTTATCACTTTTAAAGCCAATAATCCCAAAATGAACACCCTCAAAAGTCTCTAAAGAATCATCATTTAAGTCTAAAAATTTAATGAGCATGCCCCATTTAGCATTGTAAAGGTCATCATCATCAATACCACGATGGTAATAACTGTGGGTCATTGGAAAATAATTACTTAACATATTTGGTAAGCCCCTTATCCTTAACGTTCTTTAATCAATTCTAACACTTCCTTACGCAGTTGGCTATCTTCTTGATATATTCCTCTAGTCATAAGTGTCACTGTTTTGCTTCCTGACTTTTTAACACCGCGCATGTTCATACACATATGCTCTGCTTCAAGCATGACAAGGATTCCCTTGGGTTGTAATGCTTCTTGCATAGCATCTGCAATTTGTCCAGTCAGTCTTTCTTGTAATTGTGGGCGCTGGCTAGCTACCTCAACTGCTCTTGCCAACTTACTAAGGCCTGTCACCTTACCATCATTTGGTAAATAAGCCAGATGAGCCTTGCCATAAAAAGGCAATAAATGGTGTTCACACATAGAATGAAAGGGAATATCCTTAACAATGATCAAGTCGTCATACCCTTCTGAAAATACAGCTGTAAATTGGTCTTTCGGATCTTCTTCCATACCGGAAAAGACTTGAGCGTACATCTTAGCCACACGTTTTGGAGTGTCAAGGAGGCCTTCTCGCTCTGGATTCTCCCCAATAGCTTCTAAAAGGTCGTAAATGGCTTTTTTGGCTTTCTCATAATCTATCATTTTCTTCTACTCTATTCATTTTAATAAAATCTTGCCTTACCTGTGAGATAAAATAAAGTGACCCCGTCACAAGATATAGATTATCACAAGAACTATGACGAGCTTCTTGTAAAAAACTGTGATAGTCGTCAATTCTATCATAGCCTTGTGGATAATCATCTAGCTGTAAAGCTTTTGGAAAAGAAAAAGTGGTCACAAATACAGATCCCAGACTAGACAATTTGTCAAGCATGCTATCAAGAGGTTTTGACTTGATTGCTGCAAAAAGGATATGCATTTTCTTATCAGTATAGTCATCTTGAATGAGTTTAACTAAGGCATCAATACTCTCATTATTATGCGCCCCATCAAGCATCAATTGCGGCATCAAAAATTCTGTACGCCCCACCCAACTTGTCTGTGCTATTGCTGTCCTGATATTTTCTAAAGTCACCTTCGGGTAAGCTTTTTGGAGAATAAGGCTTACCATGATAGCCAAGCTGGCATTTTGTCTTTGATGGGAACCAAGCATTTTCAATGTGATATTTTTCAACACCTGCTCCTTGTAACAAAAATCAAAACTAGCATGTGATTCCAAAATGGTAAAATCAGTCCCTAAGTGAAAAGCCCTGCTATTTTTTTGTTGGCAAATCTCATGAAAAACTTGAGTGACCGACTGATTCTGACTAGCAAAAATAAAGGCTTCTCCTCCCTTTAAAACAGAAGCCTTTTGATAAGCAATCTCAGCATGCGTTTTTCCAAGCATTTCCTGATGGTCTAAACCAATTGACGGGCAAACTACTGCCAAAGCATGGAACATGTTGGTCGCATCATTTAGACCACCTATTCCAGCTTCTATAATAGCTATATCTACAGAGTTTATGCGAGTAAAATATAAAAACATCATCAAGCAAACCACTTCAAACTCACTTGCTGGTGCAAAGTCTGTTTGTTCAGGTAAGCTATCTACTACAGGTTGAACAAGCTCAACCAAGCTAATTAAATCAGCTTTAGAGATCATTTGTCCATCAATTGCTATTCTCTCTCTAAAATCAATAATAAATGGGGAGGTAAAGGTTCCAACACGATAAGCTGATTGCCTAAAA
This sequence comes from Streptococcus iniae, assembly GCF_030732225.1. Taxonomy (NCBI): domain Bacteria; kingdom Bacillati; phylum Bacillota; class Bacilli; order Lactobacillales; family Streptococcaceae; genus Streptococcus; species Streptococcus iniae. The sequence goes on from NZ_CP132230.1 coordinate 1,377,085, forward strand.
ATATGCTGCAAATATGCTACTGTTGAGCCTTTACCATTTGTGCCAACCACATGAACAGCTGGTAAATGCCTTTGAGGATTGTCAAAAGCATTTAACAACCATTCCATTCTTTTTAAACCAGGTTTGGGGCCAAGTTTTATCTTTGCGTGTATCCAATTTAAGGCTTCTTGATAATTCACTTCATCACTCCAATCTGATTGTCAAAGACGACTCTATAACCCTCTCATTATAAAAACTTCTTTTCCTTGTGTCAACTGACTTCGAAAAAAGTAAGAGTTTGAAACACGAAGCTGAATCAAACTCTTAAAATGTTTACTTATTAAAATTTGTCTCTATAAAACAATTCTTAAGACTAAAACTGAATGGACAAGTCCACTGCTTCTTCAACAGCTGCTAAGAATGCTTCACTTTCAACAACTTCTGAAGCTTTGTTTAATTCATCATAAATTTCAATATCTTTATCAAATTCGATAAAACTCATGTGTTTGCGAATAAGGTCATAAGCAGGTTGAGTGCCTTTACCAAGTTTACCATTTGTTGGTTTAAGATCTAAGGCTTGGCAGGCAGCCATAATTTCAGTTGCAACAATCCGACGAGAATTTTTTAAGATTTCTCCGGCTTTGCGGGCAGCTGTTGTTCCCATACTGACAAAATCTTCTTGATTTTCACAAGATGGAATGGAATCCACACTTGCTGGATGTGCTAAAATTTTGTTTTCAGCAGCCAATGATGCGCAAGCATATTGTGTAATCATAAAGCCTGAGTTAAGACCTGGGTGTTTAACTAAGAATGATGGTAATTTACTCAAGTTTGTATTGACCAAACGTTCAACACGGCGTTCAGACACATTACCAATTTCTGAAATGGCAATTCCTAAGAAATCAAATGGTTGAGCCATTGGTTCACCGTGGAAGTTTCCTCCTGAAATAACGTGACCATCTTTACAAATGATTGGATTATCCGTAACGGCGTTGATTTCAATTTCAACTTTCTCTTTGACATAAGCAATGGTATCTTTACTTGCTCCATGGATTTGCGGGATACAGCGCAGGGTATAAGGATCTTGCACATGGTTTTGACTTGCCACACTTGTATTTCCACTACCCTCAATCAAATGACGAATATTTCGAGCAGTTGCTAGTTGGCCGCTTTGAGGACGAATAGTATGTAACCTTTCTTCAAATGGACTAGCAATGCCATTATGAACTTCAAGAGAAAGGGCACCTGCAATATCTGATAGTTTTAAAAGATTGATGGCATCATAGGTCACAAGAGCTCCAATACCTGTTAAAACAGTTGTTCCATTAATCAAAGCTAAACCTTCTTTAGCAATGCCTTGTTTGCTCAATTGTGTCAATACCTGCTTTTGCCATTGCTTCTTTACCAGAAAGTAACTCACCTTTATAATAAGCTTTTCCTAGTCCCAACATTGGCAATACCATATGAGATAAGGGTGCTAAGTCACCAGAAGCACCTAATGATCCCTTTTCAGGAATATAAGGGTGAACACCTTTGTTAAGAAGTTCTAATAATTTTTCAATTGTTGATAGACGAATACCAGAAAAACCTTTTACTAAAGAATTAATACGAATTAGCATAATAGCTCGCACAGCGTCTTCTGGTAATGGATTACCAAAACCACTAGAATGTGTGCGAATCAAGTTTTCTTGCAATTGAACAGTATCTTCAGGGGAAATACTAACATTACAAAGAGAACCAAAGCCAGTGTTAATGCCATAAACAACACGTTTTTCACGAACAATGTCATCTACAATTTGACGTGATGCTTTCACTTCTTCTTTAGCTGATTCAGCAATTCGACACTCAACCCCTTTACGGGCGACTGCAATTACATCTTCTAAGGTTAAACTTTTTCCGTCTAATGTTATAATATTTGTCATTGATCTTTTCTCCTATAAGTAATTACTCCACTTTTGTTCTGGCATGACCTTTACGACCATGCATTAGATAGTAAACTGTACTAGCGACAATTACACCAATTAAACCATAGATAATATTCATTGGGTTATCACCGACAATCATAATAAGACTGACAATAACAGCTACAATTGGAATAACCGGACCAAATGGAACACGGAAGATAACATTTGCATCTGGTTCCATTTTACGAAGTTTGATAACAGCTAAAGCTGTTGGAATGTATTGGAAGAAACGAAAGACAACACTAAGTGTCGCTAATGTTTCAAATGTACCTGACAACAAGAGAGCAATTGCAATACCACTTGAAATCATGATGGCAACAACTGGTGCAGCATTTTTGTTTTCTTTAGCAATTTTTGCTGGAAGCAATCCTTCGTTTGCAATAGCAGCTCCATAACGAGGAACCATAATTGATTCACCCATATTTAAACCAGTGATAGAGATTAAAGCACCTATTGAAACTAACCAAGCACCTGCAGGGCCAATCATTTTAACAAATGCATCTTGTACTGGTGCATCTGTACTCATAATTCCAGAACCAAGCATTGCAATGGTACCACCAATGATAAGCATGTACAATACTGAGACGATACTAATTGAACCAAGAATAGCACGGGGGACATTTTTTTCTGGGTTACGCATTTCACCTGCTACAATAGATAGGGTTTCAAAACCGATAAAACCGTAGAAAATGTAAACTGCTGTTTTAGAAACGGCACTAAATAAACTTTGACCTTGTTCTAGTTGAGTAAATGGGGTAAAGTTTGGCATCCCTTGTTTCAAAAAGAAAATAGTGATAACTGAGAAAGCAACAATAGGAATTAATTTTGCGATTGTTGCTGTAATAGTCAAGACTTTAGATGTTTTCAAACCAGCAATGTTCATCAATGAAAGCATGATAACAAGGCCAATTGAAAGTGGAATATTCCATCCCTCAAATGCTGGGAAGGTGATAATAAACATTTTAGCAAAACCTGCTGCCATCGCTGCCCAAGCAAAGATAGTAACAGTCCAACCAAGGAAACCAACATTGAAACCAATGAAATCTCCAAATGCACGTTTAGAATATTGGAAAGCTCCACCATTTTTACCAAAGTAACCGGAAACTTCCGCAAAACAAACTGCTAACATAATTGTCAAGATTGCTGTTCCTAACATAACAGCAATAGATGCTGGGCCTAAGCCTTTATAAATTTCTTGTGGTAGTAAGAAAATACCAGAACCAATAACGGCATTAATTCCGTATAAGGTCGCTCCACTTAGACTAAATTTAGCATCTTCTCTTTCTTTTTCAGTAATCTTAGTTGAATCCATAATAATGCTCCTCCTTAAAGAGCCTTTCATCATGCAAACCAAATCCTCTTCTGTAGGATAATCCTGCCCAAACTGCTATAGCGACATCCTTTTGTTTTTCGCTTGTCAATTGAATGTGACATGCTTTTTTGGGGGGTTCTTTTTCTATTACTAATAAATGGTTGGCTTTGAGCATTTGCTTATCACCATAATTAATTTGATAAGTCACATCACACAAAGAATAGACCATTTGAATAGACTGACTGTTACATATAGGATCATTATTGCTAGTGATAGCCATTAATTGGCCACAGTAGTCATCATTAAAAATGAAATTAAAGTCAGTACATTTTCCAATACTTCTTATCCTATCGCTCCCTTCAAAGTAATATGCTTGAAATGGATGTAAGTCCACTGTTTTATGGCTAGTATGATTGATTAAAGTCATGGGATGATCAAGGGTCATAATAATTCTGTGATAACCACTTAAGTCAGAAAAAGTTGTTTCTTCAAGAGATACACTTGCCGTTGATAGTCTAAACTCAAAATCTCTATTTAAATAGCGACTCGTTGGAGGGAAAAGATAAAGTTCTTTTGTTTTCCCTCCAGACCAATCTGACATTACAAACGATTTTGGTTCTAAAACATATTGTTTAGCCATATGAGTTCACTTACACTTAAAATAAACCACTAATATTGCCTTGATCGTCAATATCGATTTTCTCACTGGCAGGTACTTTAGGTAGTCCTGGCATTGTCATTACTGCACCAGTTAATGCCACAATAAAGCCTGCACCTGCTGAAACTTTAAGGTTTGAAATCTTAACAGTAAAGTCTTTTGGTGCGCCAAGTTTTTTAGCATCATCTGAGAATGAATATTGCGTTTTTGCCATACAAATTGGATAAGAGCCAAATCCAAGTCTTTCAAGTTCTGCCATCTCTTTTTTAGCTGCTGGGGTTAATGAAATACCTTTACCCCCATAGACTTTAGTAACAATCTTAGTTAGTTTAGTTTCAATAGAATCATCTTCATCATAGACAAAGCTGAAGTTATTTTCTTGTTCTGCAAGAGCTACAACTTTTTCAGCTAATTCAGCTCCACCTGCACCACCATTTGCCCAAACGTCTGATATAACGACATCTACTTGACGTTTTTCACAGGCATCATACACTGCTTGCAACTCAGCTTCTGTATCAAGTGGGAATTTATTGATGGCAACAACTACTGGCAAACCATAAACTTCTTGAATAGTTTCCAAGTGTTTATCTAAGTTTGGTAGTCCATTAAGAACTGCTTCAACATTTTCAGTAACTAAATCCGCCTTTTGAACACCGCCATGCATTTTCAATGCTCTGATAGTTGCAACAAGGACAACTGCTGATGGCCTAATTCCTGATAGTCGACATTTAATATCGATGAATTTTTCTGCGCCGAGGTCTGCCCCAAAACCTGCTTCGGTTACAGTATAGTCAGCATATTTCAATGCTAGTTTTGTGGCAAGCACACTGTTACACCCATGAGCAATGTTTGCAAATGGCCCACCATGGATTAATGCTGGTGTGTGTTCAAGTGTTTGGACAATATTTGGATGGATGGCTTCTTTTAAGAGAGCAGCCATTGCACCTGCTGCTTTTAAATCACCTGCTGTCACAGGCTCTCCTTGAAAATTATAGCCAATAATAATCTTTTCAAGCCGTGCTTTCAAATCAGAAATAGATTCTGACAAACATAGAATTGCCATGATTTCTGATGCAACTGTAATATCGTAACCATCTTCGCGTGGAACACCATTAACTTTGCCTTGTAAGCCATTCACAATATGACGCAATTGGCGATCATTCATGTCCACAACACGCTTCCAAGTAATGCGACGAGAATCAATCCCTAGGCTATTACCATGATGAATATGATTGTCAATTAAAGCTGCCAATAAATTATTTGCAATTCCAATTGCATGGAAGTCCCCAGTAAAATGAAGGTTAATATCTTCCATTGGAACAACTTGCGCGTGTCCACCACCGGCAGCTCCACCTTTAACACCAAATACTGGTCCAAGCGAAGGTTCACGTAAGGCAATGACAGCCTTTTTACCAATATGTGAAAGGGCATCCACTAAGCCAACAGAAGTCGTTGTTTTTCCTTCTCCTGCTGGTGTCGGTGAGATAGCAGTTACTAGAATTAATTTGCCATCTTTTTTATCTTTAAGGGCTTGTAGCTGATGTGAATCAATTTTAGCTTTATACTTGCCATAAAGTGTCAAATCTTCTTCGTCTATTCCTAATGCTTTTGCAACATCAACAATAGGCTTCATATCAACAGAATTTGCTATATCTATATCTGAAAGCACCATGAGATCTCCTTTTATTATAATCGTTTTAATACATCTGAATAAATAGAATCTGCTAATTGACTACCTTTTTCTAATAATTTTTGACCATTATCACGATATTCACTAACAAAAGCTTCATCTTTAATACCTGATAGGTTAATGAGTACATTTAGCCATGCCCCTTGTAAGCCAGCTTTAAGATTTAAAGCCGCAACCCCTAAATCACTAGCAGCGTTTGTATTTGATTTACCAACTGCTTTTTCAGTTGTTTCAAGTGCAGTAAGTATTTTTTTCATCATTGAAAATGGTGATTTTGTTGCTTCTTTCAATGCATTTTGCATCGCTTTGCGTCTTTTAGCTTTATCATCATCAGTTTCTTTAGGTAAATCAAAGACTGCTGAAACAAGGTTAAAAGCTTCTGTATCTTTGTCAATTGCAGCTAACAATTCTGTTTGTAATTCTTGAGCTTCTTGATGAACTCCTTTAATCACATCTTGGAATTCTTCATATTTCTTTTTGCCTATGGTTAATTCACAAACCATCTTAGTTAGTGAAATCCCATTTGCTGCTGATAATGCTGCAGCTGATCCACCACCAGGAGCTGGGGCGTCAGACCCTAAAACTTGAGCAAAATCAGTCAGTGTTAAATCAACTAATGCCATCGTCTATGTCCTTTCTATCCCAATAAATGATTTTCTAAAATTTGTTTGCCATAGTCAAAATCTTCTACTTGGAGATAATATTCAGCAACATCAACTAAAGCCTTAGCCGGAGCAAGACCAATGATTTCAGAACCAATAATATTAACACCATAACGTTTTGCTTCAAACTTAATGGTTTCGAATGTGCGATAAAGGGAACATTTTTCAAAATTAACCATATTCATTGACACTTGGGCAATGTTACGATCTTCTAACATCAAGCCAATCCCTTTACAGTATTTGTAGCCACCACTTGAACCACGGATAATTTTAGCAATACTTTTAGCAACTTCAACATTATCTGTATCTAAGTTAACATTAAATGCTACTAGCGGCATACGAGCACCAATTGCAGTTACACCAGCAGTAGGATGAATTTTTCTGTCACCAAAATCAGGTGCCCAATCCTCTTCCAAAAGTTTGTCAGCCATGCCTTCAAATTGCCCTTTACGAACTTTCGCAAGATTTTGACGTTCCGGACGACTTGCTGAATCTTCATATAAGAAAATTGGAATATTCAATTCAGTATTAACACGTTCTGCAACTTTTTTAGAAATCTCAACACATTCTTCAGTTGTGATTTCTTTAATGGGTACAAATGGACAAACATCTGTTGCCCCCATACGAGGGTGTTCACCTTGATGTTTTGTCATATCTATAGTTTCACTAGCATATTTGATGAGTTGGAATGCTACTTCTTGGATACTATTGTCATCACCTACAAGCGTAAAAACACTGCGGTTATGACTAGCATCAGAAGAATAATCTAATAAGGTCACACCGGGAATACTTTTGGCAGTTTTTACCAAGCCATCAATAACCTCTTGATTTCTTCCTTCTGAAAAGTTTGGGATACATTCAACAATTTTTGACATTCTTTTCTCCTTTTATTATTGGTTTATATTATTTTTGTTATCGCTTACAATTTATTATAAAGAAAATCGGGGAGCAAATCTAGCTATATCTTTAGATCAGTTCCCCGAAAAGGAAAACCTAATTAAACAATTGTGCAACAGCATCTTTAATTAGTTGCTCATCTGTGAGGTAAGGAATGGTAATATGATCTGTGCCTTCATTAAGTTTATTGTATTCAATAGCCGTTTCAATAGCATGATCATTACGAGCCCAGTTACGTCTTGCAACACCACCCATAGTATCCCAAGCAATAGCTGATTTAATGATTTCGTCAATGCGTTCACTACCATCAAGAACTAGTCCAAAACCACCATTGATAGCTTTACCAATACCAGTACCACCACCATTATGGAGGGCAACTAAACTCATACCACGCGCAGCATTTCCGGCATAACATTGAACAGCCATATCAGCACATACATTTGAGCCATCTTTAATATTTGATGTTTCACGAAATGGTGAATCTGTTCCCGAAACGTCATGGTGGTCACGACCAATCATAACAGGACCAATTTTACCGTCTCTAACCATTTCGTTAAATTTAAGCGCGATATTAACACGACCCATACAATCTTGATAAAGAATGCGAGCTTCGGTACCAACAACAAGTTGATTCTTTTCAGCATCTCTAATCCAGTTATAGTTATCGCGATCTTGGTAACGTCTTTCTGGGTTAATAACTTCCATTGCAGCTTTATCAGTTGCTTGAAGATCTTCGTGTTTACCACTTAAGCAACACCAACGAAATGGCCCATACCCATAGTCAAACAGCATTGGTCCCATGATATCTTCAACATATGATGGCCAGATAAAGCCGTCTTTATCATCAATACCATTTTTAGAAATTTCCATGACTCCTGAGTCAAAGACTGACTTCATAAATGCATTACCATAATCGAAGAAATAAGTCCCTTTTGCAGTCAATGCTTTGATTGCTTTGAAATGACGTTCTAAAGTCATATCTACCATTTCATGGAATTTTTCTTTATCTTCACCTAAAAGTTTGGTTCTCTCTTCAAAGCTAATGCCTACTGGACAGTAACCACCATCATAAACATTATGACAAGACGTTTGATCAGATAAAAGATCAACATGGATATTTTCTTTTATAGCATATTCAAGCAAGTCAACAATATTACCATGATAGGCAATTGATGTTGTTTCATTTTTTTCTTGTGCATCAAGTGCTAGCTTCATAGCTTCTTCTACTGTTTCTGCTACTTGACTAATCCAACCCTGTGAATGACGTGTTTCAATACGTGAGTCATCTACTTCAGCAATAATTGATACTGCTTTAGCAATTTCAGCTGCCTTACCTTGTGCGCCACTCATACCGCCAAGACCTGATGAAATGAATAACTTACCAGTCAAGTCCCCATCATCAGCTACACCAAGTTTTAAACGACCTGCATTCAAAAGGGTATTAAATGTTCCATGGACAATACCTTGTGGTCCGATATACATCCAGCCACCTGCTGTCATTTGACCATAGTTTGTAACCCCCATCTCTTCAGCGATTTCCCAATCTTTCATGTTATCATACTCACCAACAAGCAATCCGTTGGTGATGATTACACGAGGAGCTTCTGGTTTAGATTTAAAAAGACCTAATGGGTGCCCTGACTCAACAACCAAAGTTTGGTCATCAGTCATTACTTCAAGATATTTTTTTATCAAGTTATATTGCATCCAGTTGGCACAAACTGAACCTGTTTCCCCATAAGTGACTAACTCGTATGGGTAGAGGGCAATTTCAAAGCTAAGGTTATTATCAATCATAACTTGCATCGCTTTTGCTGCTACTGAATTCCCTTTATAATCATCAATTGGTTTACCATAAATCCTTTCTTTTGGACGCCAACGATAGCCATAAATACGGCCTCTTGTTTTTAATTCTTCAAGAAATTCTGGAATAACTTCTTCATGGAATCTTTTTGGAACATACCTTAGGGCATTTTTTAAAGCAACTTCTGTTTGTGCTTGACTTAGTCGAAATCCCCTATCTGGTGCTCGTCTAATACCTTCTTGAAAAACCGTTTTTTCAGGTAAAACATCATCCAATTTTACGGTCATAGCTGCAGAAATATCTGCTTCACTATAATGTGTCATAGAAAACCTCCTCAATGTCTTCAGTCTGTTTTTGTTATTTGTTAACTCTAGTTTAAAAAATAGCCGTCCATATTCAGTCAAGTTTTTTTAAAAAGTCAAAACTTTTTTTAAAAAAATTCACCTGATTGTTTTTTGACGAAAATTTGACGCTTTTAGACTATGATTTAGATGTATTTACGACTTATATAAAGGAGATCTGTTATGGTCGCTGATTTACTTTTAGTTCATTTTAACCAAATTTTCTGCCCAAATGACCCTGGTCACCCACTTTTTGGCCATCAAATGAAAGAAGCTAATATAATTGAGAATGGCTATATCGCCATAAAAGATGGGGTTATCTTAGAAGTTGGTAGTGGTGAGCCGCAAGAAGCATTGATTGGTAATAAGACGAAAATCATTTCTTATCAGGGAAAAATTGCGACACCTGGTCTTATTGACTGTCACACACATCTGGTCTATGGCGGCAGCCGTGAACATGAATTTTCTCAAAAGTTAAATGGGGTTTCTTACCTAGATATACTAGCTCAAGGCGGGGGAATATTAAGTACTGTAAGAGCAACAAGAAAGGCTTCCTTTGATAATCTTTATGATAAATCCAAACGACTATTAGATTATATGCTTTTGCACGGTGTCACTACTGTTGAAGCCAAAAGTGGTTACGGCCTTAATTGGGAAACTGAAAAAAGGCAGTTAGAGGTTACAAAAGCATTGGATAAAGAACATGATATTGATTTGATTTCAACTTTCATGGCTGCACATGCTATTCCTCAAGAGTTTAAAGGACAGTCCAAGGACTATTTAGACCTGATTATTAATGACATGCTTCCTGTTGTTAAAACAGAAAAGCTTGCTGAATTTTGTGATATTTTCTGCGAAAGTGGTGTTTTCACTGCTGAAGAATCCCATTATCTCCTATCAAAAGCTAAAGAAATGGGCTTTAAATTAAGAATTCATGCTGATGAAATAAAATCAATTGGTGGTGTTGATGTTGCTACTGAATTGGGAGCAATTAGTGCTGAGCATTTAATGATGATTACAGATCAAGGTATTGAAAAAATGAGTCAAGCAAAAGTCATCGGTAATCTCCTTCCGGCAACAACTTTTAGCCTAATGGAAGATACTTATGCACCTGCTCGCAAAATGATTGAAAAAGGTATGGCAATTACCTTATCAACGGATAGCAATCCTGGTTCATGCCCAACAGCAAATATGCAGTTTGTCATGCAATTAGGCTCTTATATGATGAAGCTAACACCTATTGAAATCTTAAACGCCGTTACTATTAATGCTGCCTACTCAGTTGCAAGACAAGAAAAAATTGGCTCCTTCGATAAAGGTAAAGCAGCTGATATTGCTATCTTTGATGCACCAAATATTGATTATATCTTTTATTTCTTTGCTACAAATCTTATCCACCATGTTTATAAAAATGGACAATGCGTCGTTACTAATAATTAATCGGAAAAAATGGAAATTTTGAATCATGCATCCCTTTTATGGTAAAATAAAAGAAAGATAGGGAGGTTTGAATGCGAAAAGAACACATTAGTTATTTATCTGCAGCGATTTTTATCATTTATGGTTTGGTTAGCCATAAATTGATTTTCCTAGTACTTGGTTTTGTACTCTTAATTGTTGGATTGGCCAATTACATTAGACAGCAAAAATAACTCCGTGTGGAGTTATTTTTCTTATTTTGTCTTGTAGGCGGTTGTGAAGTCGACATCAAGTCCTGTCGAATTACGAACTAAGCCTTTAAGATTTGGATTTTGTAAACCTTCATTTGATAAGGCATAAAGTGGATTGTAGTGCGCCCCTTCAAAAAGAACTTTCTCAGCTGCTTTATAGTCATCTGCTGCTGCATCTTTATCCAATGCATTAGTTGTTAAAGCATTTTTATAAGCTGCGTCATATTCAGGACTTGCCACTTTACCATAGTTGTAGTCTGAAACAGTTGTAAACAAGCCGTAGAAAGTTGAGCCTTCTGGATAATCTCCACCCCAACTAACAAAAGCAATTTCAAAGTTTTGTTTTTTAGTGTCTGCTAACCGTTGTTTAAAGGTTACGAATTTCTCTTCTAATGTAAATCCTGGTAAGTTCTTCTCCCAAGACTCTTTCAAATAATCACCCGCTGCTTTTTTGGCAGGATTATCTGAGTCTGCTGTCATGGTTAGTGTCAGTGAATCAATTCCTAACTCTTGCAAACCTTCTTTGAAGAGTTTAGCAGCTGCTTCTTTATCAAATTGATAAGGTTGTGCAACGTGTTTGCCTAAATCTGTCCCATCAGTAAGAGTTGCTAAACCTGCTGGAGCAAGTGCCTTTGCTGGTTTTGATCCCGTATCAACAGCCGCTTTCACAAGTCCTTGTCTATCTGTTGCAAGATTAAGTGCTTGACGAATTTTTTGGTTGCTTAGGGCTTTAACCGTTCCTGTTTCATTATAAGCAAGGTAATCAGCGCGAGCTTCTGCAATTTCAACCTTATCCTTATTCTTTTTATTCGCATTATAGATTGCTGATGTTCCAGAGATATTAGCAAAGTCTAACTGACCTTGTTTATACATTTGAACAGCTGTATCTGGTTTTTTCACAGCTTGGACTGCAACAGTCTTAGTTTTAACATTTTTGGCATTCCAATAATTTTTATTTTTAACCAATTTAAAGCTTCCACTTGTACCATTCCATCCTTTAACGACATACGGGCCAGAATACAAGACTTTTTCAGAGGATGTCCCATAGTCTCCCCCAGCTTTTTCAACAAAGGCTTTTTTCTGTGGAACAAAGTTCGAGAAGGATAATAAGCTTTCAAACTGTGGCGCTGGATTGTCTAAAGTGAAAATAACTTTATTGCCGTCAGCCTTTACTCCTAATTCCGAAAGATCTGTTAACTCACCAGAAATGAGTTTATCTGCATTATGCAAGTGAGCATCTGTTGTTAAATAAGAATACTCCGATGCTGTTTTTGGATCAACCATACGTTGCCAGGTGTAAACAAAGTCCTCAGCTGTTAATTTACTGCCATCAGACCATTTGAGGTTATCACGGAGTGTTGCTGTGTAGGTTTTTCCATCTTTAGAAATCTCAAGTTTTTTAGCCAAATCAGGCTTTAAAGCTCCCGTTTTATCGACACGCAATAGATTACTTCCTGAATTACCAATAGCCATAGCTGAATATCGGTCTGTGTTTTTTGAAACATCTAGTGTGATAATTTCAGTTGGTGTGTACCAATTAATTTGGTCTTTCGAAGCTGAGTTTGCAGAGTCTGATTTTCCACCACAAGCAACTAAAGTTGTCACAGTAGCTAACGTTAATCCTGCTGTCGCAAATGTCTTCCAAGTTTTCATAACCTTTACCTCTATTTCATTAATCCATTTAAGTTATGAATCTGATATTATCATAAATTTCAGAATTGTCAAACTATTCGGAATATTTTTGTTCATTAGATGTAAAAACCGAATAAGAGGCAAAAAACCTAAAAGAAAACTTTTAGGTTTTGATTTTTAGTTTTTGAAAGCTTGGACAATTTTATCAAATTCCTCATTAGTTAAGGTAATTCCTTTACCCATCTTTGTATGATCGGGACTCCAGGTTCTAATGTCCCATTTTGCTTCTGCCCCATTAAAGGACACACGATTTAATTCCTTAGTCCATCCCTTATCACTTTCTGATAAGGTTAAAAGGTGTTCTTCTATTGTAAATGAAAATTCTGCCATTTTTTCCTCCTATCTCTTTATTCGTTATTTTTTAGGATTTCTACTATTAGTTTATCAATTTACCAATACTAATGCTAATAAAAGTGTTTATCAATCAAAAAAGTTGCGACTAGCACAACCTTTTTCATTAAGCATTTGCTCGAACTGTCTTACTTGAACCATCTTTCTGGTAAAGATTAACAAGACCTTCTTTACATGCCCTGATCATATCACCTGCTTTAACGGCTTGTGGTAAGTTAATGGTTAGTAAGGCCATTGGATTTGGTGCACGGTCGATTTTATTGCCATCTTCATCATGCAAGTCCTTAACAATAGTTTCAAAATGACGAAAGCCCGGTCCGTAAAATTCAATTTTATCACCTTCATGAATAACATTGCGCTGACGGATGGTTGCTGTCATTGTTTCATCATCAAACGAAACTACTTCTCCGACAAATTTATATTGCGGAATTTTGCGACGCGCTCCAAATAATTGTTCATTTTCAGTTGGAATGCCATAATAAAAACCACTAGCTAATTCACGTTGAGCAACTTTCCATAATTCATCAATCAAATCCTCTTTAATGGCATTAAAAGCTTCTGGGCTTTCCATGTAAGCATCTACCGCAGCCTTGTAACAATTGGTTACTGTTGAAACGTAATGAATTGATTTCATACGGCCTTCGATTTTAAGACTATCAACACCATTTTCAATTAAATCAGGAATGTGCTCAATCATACACATATCAACTGATGACATTGAATACTCTTCAGGGATTTCACCTTTTAATGAGCGTCTTTCAGAACCAAATGGCATGTCGTAAAGATCGTATTTCCAACGGCAGGATTGTGAACAACCTCCGCGGTTAGCATCACGATGACTCATGTGATTTGAAAGGACACAACGGCCAGAATAAGAAATACACATGGCTCCATGTACAAAAGCCTCAATTTCAACCTCTGTTCTTTTACGAATCTCAGCCAATTCTGCCATATTAACTTCACGTGCTAATACAACACGGGTTAATCCCATTTCTTTCCAAAATTCAAAGGTTTCGTAATTGGTTGATGAGGCTTGGGTTGATAAATGGATTTCTAAGCCCGGAGCTTCAGTTGAACAAATGACAATCAATGCTGGGTCAGATACAATAACAGCATCCAATCCCATATCTCGTAATTGACGGAACCATTCACCAGCTCCCAATTCATTTCCTTCATGGGTTACCATATTGGCAGCAACATAAACTTTAGCAGCGCGAGCATGGGCATAATCAATACCTTCTTGTAACTCTTCCATTGAGAAATTACCTGCTCTACTGCGCAAGCCATAAGCCTGACCACCAACAAAGACCGCATCTGCTCCGTAGTCAATTGCAACTTTTAATTTTTCTAGTGTCCCTGCGGGGGATAGAACCTCGGGACGTTTTTTTACGCTATCTGTCATGATTATTCCTTTTTAGTAATCCTTAAGATTTTTGTATGTCACAAGGACAATAGTAATGTTCAATTTTAACTTTATTTGACTGTTTTAGGGTCGAATTCATAGAAACCAGTATCTAGTCCACGACCTGCAGGATGAAGTTTTTCGACTGCTTGGCTAAGGTTTTGCGCTTGCTCATCAGTCCATTGCCCTTTTTCAAACATGTGACGGGCCTCTACAAATAATTGACAAATAGCCACAAAATCATGACCCGGGCAATAAATACCATCTAGTTTCCAATGGTTTAAGTCATGTGCAACCAGTTGGTCTAATTTTGGCATCATGCTAATGTCATTATTAATGAAAATGTGAGTGCCATGCTTGTCTTGATAAATAGAATAATGACTTTCTGGGTCACCGGGTTCTGCTAAAAATAAGCCCCGCTCACGAGTCACCTGATCATCAATATGGGTGAAACGATAATAATTTTCAAGTAGTGGACGTTTGGAATGGTGAATAACAGAAGCCCCGTAAACAAGAATTTCCGCAGGATACTCAAGGTTTTCAGCTAATGCAAAGAGTTCAGCAGATGGGATTTCTCTCGCCAATACGGTTTCAACTGCACCGTGTTGCCCCCAAAAATTAACTTGTCGGCTTGAAGTCACAAAAACCGATGTGTCGTAAATGAGTTTAAAATTGTAGCCATCTCGTTTGTTAACGTAAAAAAGACCTGCATCACCTACAACAAGGTAATCAACTTGAATGTCTTTCATAAGGTCTAAGAAAGGCTTAACAGAATCCATCATATCCTGATGCATCAAGGCATTGCAGGCGACAGTCAATTCTTTTCCTGCCTCATGAACCAACCTTGCAATCTCTCTTAAGTCGTCATCAGAAAAATGATGTGGGAGACGTAAACCATAATTTTCTTCACCAACATAAATGCGGTCAACTCCAATTGCTAGGAGTTCTTTAACTTGTTCAATACTTTCAGCTGTAGCTGTTATGATTATTTTTTCCATATAAAAAATATTATAACAAATTTTTAGCTCTTTGAAAGCACATTTCTTGCCAATTATGATAACTTGTGCTTATGCTAAATTCTCAAAGTAAGTTCCACCTCTAGTAGAAATGGAATTTAGTCTGATAAAAACCAATAAAAACCAACGAAAATCCGTCTCAGACTAAGTTCCGTTGGTTTTTATAATACTTGATTTCATAGGTTTTCAGAGTTAAAAATCGCAAAAAAAGGGTACAAGAAAACCTCCTCATCTGAAAGCGTTTCAGATTAAGTTCCGCTATGGTTGAAGTTAGTGTGAGACGTTTAGGTTGTATCAGTTAGTTGATTAGGTTAGATTTTGTCTTTTATTAGATTTTGTCTTTTAATAGTTTGGGAGATTGGCAGACGTCTTCCGCAGTAATTTCCTCAATACCGAGTATACTTGCGATGTCTTTTCCGTAAGTAAAAGAGAATAGCTCATAAGCCGTTTTACCATTTAGAGCCTGTCTCTTAACGCTGTTGATATGAGATAGTGCCAGATTAATGTCCTCTTGAGTCAAGTTGTCGAAGGAAGTCCCCTTAGGCAGTATGTCTCTCACGAGGGTATGATTCTTCTCGATTCTTGCTTTCTGGTCAGACCGATTAGGGTCACAAAAGAAGAGTTGAGACTGTCCACAAACATCTATCTCAATATCATCCACTCTAGCGAATTCCCCACCATTATCCGTTAGGATAACAGGAAAGAGTTTGAAGAAGTCTCTCTTGTTATCATAGAGTGTCCTCTTAATGACCTGTATGTGTTTAGCAGTTTCGATAGCTGTCTTAGAATCCATCAGTTTGGCAAAGATGAAGTTACAGAAGGCGACATTGAAGGTGAGAAGGACCTTTCCACCAATCCGTCCAATAACCGTGTCCATTTCAAGCCAGGAGTTCAGCTCTGATTGGTTCATGTGTTCTATAAAATCCTCGTACCGTCGCCCTTCTTTAATCGCTTTTGGAATAGGAGGGAGTGTGCTCTTTCGCCTTTTTTTGAACTTCACAGCTCTAGGTAGGTCGATTGGTGTGATGGATAGGTAGCCTTTCTTGATGTGTCGATAAACGGTTGAAGAACTCACTTCTAGATCGTTGGTTGAATAGGTTACACTAAACTAGACAGAAATTATAAAGTGTTCTACACTTAAGAAAAACGGGAGAAAAACCATGTCTAGAAAAGTACGTCGTCACTTCACCGATGATTTTAAGCAACAAATTGTGGACCTTTACAATGCTGGTAGAAAGCGTAGCAGCCTCATCAAGGAATACGAGCTAACCCCTTCCACCTTCGATAAGTGGGTTAGACAAGCCAAAACAACTGGTTCATTCAAGTCTGTTGATAATCTGACAGATGAACAGCGGGAGCTAATTGAACTCAGGAAACACAATAAAGAACTCGAAATGCAATTAGATATCCTAAAGCAAGCGGCAGTGATTATGGCACAAAAAGGGAAATAATCACTGCTAATAAGGCTAAATACAGCATTTCAAAGATGTGTCGCTGGCTGAATATGCCACGCTCAAGTTATTACTATCAAGCCGTGGAGTCAGTATCTGAAACGGAGTTTGAAGAAACTATTAAAAGAATTTTCCTCGAGAGCGAGTCCAGATACGGATCCAGAAAAATCAAAATATGCTTGAATAACGAAGGTATCACACTTTCACGGCGTCGGATTCGACGCATTATGAAGCGACTCAATTTGGTTTCTGTTTATCAGAAAGCCACCTTCAAACCACATTCTAGAGGCAAGAATGAAGCCCCTATTCCCAACCACTTAGACAGGCAGTTTAAGCAAGAAAGACCACTACAAGCCTTAGTCACTGACTTAACCTATGTTCGTGTAGGCAATCGTTGGGCTTATGTTTGCCTCATCATTGACCTATACAACCGTGAAATCATCGGCCTGTCTCTTGGTTGGCACAAGACCGCTGAACTCGTTAAGCAAGCCATACAAAGCATCCCTTACGCCCTGACCAAAGTCAAGATGTTCCATTCAGATCGTGGCAAAGAGTTTGATAATCAGTTAATTGATGAAATATTGGAAGCCTTTGGAATCACACGTTCGCTTAGTCAGGCTGGTTGTCCTTATGACAATGCCGTAGCTGAAAGTACGTATCGTGCTTTCAAAATTGAATTTGTTTATCAAGAAACCTTTCAATCGCTGGAAGAACTAGTTCTTAAGACTAAAGACTATGTTCATTGGTGGAATTACCACCGCATTCATGGTAGTCTCAACTACCAAACACCAATGACTAAAAGATTAATTGCCTAGAAAAACACTTTATAAATGTTGTACAGAAAAGTGTTGCCTTTTCACTTTGTTCAAAGGGATTCCTTCTCTAGATTCAACTAAAAGTTTTTCGTAGTTCCTTTGAGCTTGCTTAGCAAGATAGAAGGTCTTCTTGTAACCACAGTTGATCCTCCTCTTTGGACACCCATTACAAACATAGGGAGCTTTTCTTAGTAGCGGACAGTCTAGGCAGTCTTTGGTTGATTCTCTTAGTTGCTTATTTCGTTTGACTTCTTTTGCGATAGTAGTAGGGTGTTTCAGTAGATTAAGCCCGATGGCTTTAAAGGTTTCTCCTCTATCCAAACCAGATTGGATGTCATTACGGTCTGAGAGAGTTAGGTGTTTGTGTTTTGTCATGATGGATAAACTCATTTCTAATCCAAACGTCTCAGACTTAATTCCACCATAAAAATCCTTTTCACACTAACTTCCGGTTTTGGAGGGCAGACGGAACTTACTTTGAGAAATTACTAACTTGTGCTTATTTTGCGAATTTTTTAAAAAACCGTGACAAATAGCTTTTTTTATGGTAAAATGTCTTAGTATCTCAAATAGAAAGGAGAAGACAATGCCAGCTTCATTGAAAAACCATCAAGACTATGATTACGAGCAGTATGACCAATCAGAAACTCCTAAATACCAAGATTTTCAAGAGCTAAACAATCACAGTGCTAAACTAGAAGAACTCTTTTTCTTTGGACGTATTACTATCTTTAGTTTAATTACTGTCTTGTTAGCATTTGCTCTTCTCGCTATGAAACTAGCTCCCTTCTGGGCTTTCTTATTCTCAAGTGCATTAAGCTATGGGCTCACAAGCCTAATAGCCAAAACTCTAAAATCAATGATTGCTTAAAAAAATCTGCTCTTGTGAGCAGATTTTTTTAGTTAGTGATTTGTCGCGAAGACTAGTGTTCAGTTTTTAGGATTTCTTCATCCTCAGGTATTAATACTTCCACTGAATCAGTAGCAAGAACATCATCTTCTTCTAAGGTTTCTTCTTTTTTGGTGATATCAATAATAATATCATCATCATTTTCAACAACAGTATCATCTTCTTCAGCTAAATCTGCTGCCAACTCTGAAAATTTGTGGACAAAATCACTTGTTTTTTCTTTGACCATATCAAAAACTTGATCCTTTGTTAACTCACCAGATTCAAATTTTTGTTTATAGTCATTGAAGGTTTCTTTAGCAAGATGTGTATATTCTTGCCCTTTTTCTTTGGCCATTTGATGATAATCATCTGGATTTTCCTTGTAGGCTTCGATAGCTTTTTCAACCCGTGTTTTAACTTTTTTACCTTGTTCAGTTGATAAAAAATACGCAGTAGCAACACCTGTTGCAGTACCAATAACTAATGATTTAAAAAAATTACCCATTTTTTTTCTCCTTTTTAGTGAATACTTTTGAAGCAACTTTTCCAACTAGAGCAGCCTTACTAACCTTTGTCACAGCCCCTGATGCACCAGATGCTTTTTTACCAATGTTTCGCGCTTGATGATTTAAGTCTGAAACACTTTCTGATAAATCAGCAATGGCTACAAAAAGAGGATCAATGGTTGCCACTTTTCCAGTAACATCTTCCACCAATACATTAGCTTTAGCCAAAATTTCATTAGTTTGGTAAAGGCTAACATTGACATCGCTAGTTAATAGAGAGATTGTTTTTTTCGTTTCTTCAATGGTTTCTGAAACTTTTTTCAAAACAATGATTAAAAAGATTACTAAAGCAACAAATGCTAGTGCAATAATAATCAATGCAATTCCTACTAAATCCATATTTTTCTCCTTTTCCCTTATTCCTGATAATAAGGAATTCCTTGGCGTCTACGTCTGACAAGAACAAAGGTAATGCCTGTCACAATCAAAATTGCTGATAAAATCTGCGATACGCGTAGCCCCATTAACATCAAACTGTCTGTACGCATACCTTCAATAATCATACGGCCCAAGCCATACCAAATCAGGTAAAAAGCAAGGACTTCACCTTCTTTAAGCAACTTCCTTTTACGTCTTAATACCATGATGATCACAAATCCCACTAAATTCCAAAGGGATTCATATAAAAAAGTAGGCTGACGGTAATGCCCTTCAATAAACATTTGTTTCTGAATAAATTCTGGTAGGTAATTAAGGCTTTTAACTGCCTTACCATATGCTTCTTGATTAACAAAATTTCCCCAACGACCAATAGCTTGTGCAATCATAACTGCTGGGGCGATAATATCAAGAAAAGCAATGGGGTTAATAACCTTATAATAAGAGTAAATCAGCAGAACCAATACTCCTGTTAACAAGCCTCCATAGATAGCAATACCACCATTCCAAATGGCAAAAATCTCAGTCAAATGTTGGCTGTAATAGGACCATTCAAAAAGAACGTAATAAATTCTAGCCCCTAAAATAGCCAGCGGAAAGGCAATTAAGACAAAATCAATGACATCATCACTGGTGATTTTTTTTCGGGGAGCTTCTTTGGTAACAAGATAAACAGCTAGCAGTAAGCCAAGCATAATACACAGTGCATACCAATGAATCGCAAAGGGACCAATTTTTAGTGCAATGGGATCAATCATGGTCTGTCCTCATTTTGGCTAATCAAGTTGGTTAGACGATCTTCAAATGTCTTAGTGGCATCAAAGCCCATTTGTTTTGCTCGGTAGTTCATAGCCGCAGCTTCAATAACAACCGAAACGTTACGACCAGTTTTCACTGGAATTCTGATCCTTGGAATTCTAACACCCGCAAACTCAATGTCCTCATTTCCATTTCCTAAACGGTCAAAAACTTTGCCAGCTTCATAATTTTCAAGGTAGATGGCCAGTTGAACTTGTGATGACCCTTTAACGGCGCTTGCGCCATAAAGAGACATGACATCAATAATACCAACTCCACGAATTTCTAAGAGATGTCGCAAAATTTCAGCAGGTTCTCCCCAAAGGGTCTCCTCATCTTTGGCATAAACATCAACACGGTCATCTGCAACCAATCGATGCCCACGTTTGACAAGTTCCAAACCAGTTTCACTTTTACCAATACCAGAATCTCCTTGAATAAGAACACCCATTCCATAAATGTCCATTAAAACACCATGAACACTGGTACGTTCTGCCAAAGAAGCATCCAAATAGTAAGAAATACTTCCTGCCAAACGACTGGTCGAAATTTTACTCTTAAGAAGAGAAATGCCTTCTTCTTTTGCAGCTCGAAGCATCTCATCTGGAATTGATAAATCACGTGATACAATAACCGCTGGGGTATCTGCTTTAAACATTTCTTTTAAGACAGAATAACGATTATGAGAAGTCATGGTTGTTAAATAGGACCATTCTTTCATCCCAAATAATTGAATACGTTCTGGGGAATAATAGTCAAAGTAACCTGTCATTTCAAGACCAGGACGTGAAATATCAGAAGTTGAAATGATTTTACTTAGCAGTTCATCTGTGCTGTAAATGACTTCAAGTTTAACCTTATCAACTAACATTTTTACTGTTACTGTCATAATTTCTCCTTTTACACATTATAACATATAAAAGGCTTATGGCTAAATCTTTGACTGTCTAATCCGAAAAAAATGATAGTTAAAAAGGTCTTGAAGAACATTGCCTTAAGACCTGATTTTAAAAGGGTTTCTTACCAAAACCAACCATCATCACCATTTACTGGATCTGCATCTTTACGACGTCTTGGGCCATTGCCGTGTCGTCTTGCAATTACATCTTCTTTGTAGGGTAAGAAAATTGCTAGCAAGATGTAAATAATAACCCCAAATCCCGATGCATACATTAACACACCAATGAGGATGCGAGCTACTAATAAATCCCAACCGTATTTATCTGCTAAACCAGCGACAACACCAGCAAGTAGGCGATTTTTTCGTTGCTTGTAAAATTGAGTTTCCATCCTATCCCTCCTATTCTATCTATTTGTATTATAAATGATGGACGGGCAAAAAAAATCAGACTTTTGACTGATTTTTTAAGCTTATCTTACCATGGCAGTTACCACAAAAATACTTATTGGTATTTATTTTTCGTTTGCGTTTAAAAAGGTGATGACACCTTAAACATTCATAAAGCCAATAAGTCTGATGACGCGTTGAACAAGGAGCATATCTTAGACCGTCTACTGCTTTTAAGAGGTCCTTGAATGCCTTGTCTTTATGCTTATAGCCTTGCCCTTGAAAATAAAGGTGATAATGACAGAGTTCATGTCTGACAATCTGTCGAAAAATGGCTATCCCAAATTCTTCTAGTAGGGCTGGGTTAAAATCAAGATGACCATCTTGTGGGAAAAATCGTCCCCCTGTCGTTCTTAATCTAGTATTCCATTTTGCCTGATGGTGAAAAACCTTCCCGAAGTCTTCAAGGGAGACTTCTTTAACATATTCAGTGAGATTCATTTGGCGCTAAAAGGCTTAAATTGACTTTATGTCTTGTCAAATCAATTTTAGAAACATAAACCGTAACCAAATCACCAACTGAAAGTACTTGGCTAGGATGGTTAACAAAGGTTTTACTCATTTCAGAAATATGAATAAGGCCATCTTCATGAACACCAATATCAACAAAAGCCCCAAAATCAACAATGTTTCGAACAGTACCTTCTAATTTTTGACCAATTACTAAGTCTTTAAGGTCAAGAACATCTTGTCTAAGAACAGGAGCTTTGAAATCGTCACGAAGGTCACGTCCTGGTTTTAAGAGGTCTGCTACGATATCTGTTAAGGTTTCAAAACCAATCTCAAGTTGTGCTGCCATCTCTTTAAGGTTGAGGGCTTGCAACTTTGCTTTTGCCTCATCATCAAGTGTTTTAATCGCCAAAAGCTTAAAGAGTTGCTTAACTGCTGGGTAAGATTCTGGATGAACACCTGTATTATCTAAAATGTTTTTAGCATTTGGAATGCGCAAAAATCCAGCAGCTTGTTCAAAGGCTTTTGCCCCAAGACGAGGAACTTTTTTGATTTCTGCACGTGATGTAATCATGCCATTTTCTTCACGGTATTTAACAATATTTTCAGAAATTGACTTGTTTAAGCCTGAAACATGAGCCAATAAAACAGAACTTGCGGTATTGATATTAACACCAACTTGGTTAACAACAGTATCCACAACGAAGTCAAGATTTTCTGATAATTTTTTCTGACTAACATCATGTTGATACTGCCCAACACCAATAGATTTAGGATCAATTTTAACCAATTCAGCAAGAGGATCTTGGAGACGTCTTGCTATTGAAATGGCAGAGCGTTTTTCAACAGTTAGGTCTGGAAACTCATGTCTTGCCAGTTCAGAAGCTGAATAAACTGAGGCTCCGCTTTCATTGACAATAACGTAGGACGTGTTTGGGAAGTCCTTAAGAATATCAACCACAAAAGCTTCGCTTTCTCGACTAGCCGTCCCATTACCAATAGCAATAATTTCAATGTGATAAGTGGCGATGATTTCTGCCAATTCTTCTTTGGCTTTTTCAATTTTTGCTTGACTTGCAGGAGCAACCGGGTAAATGACATGTGTCGTCATTAATTTTCCAGTCTGATCTACGACAGCTAACTTGGCACCCGTTCGAAAGGCCGGGTCAAAGCCTAAAACCATTTTGCCTTTTAAAGGAGAAACCAATAAAAGGTTGCGTAGGTTTTCAGAAAAGAGCTTAATAGCTCCATCTTCTGCCGCCTCAGTTAATTCCGTTCTGATACGGCGCTCCATAGCTGGAACAATTTTTTTCTTAAGGGTTTGGGAAATAAGGTCTTCAATGTAGGCATTTTTTTCTTTAAAACGAACACTGTAGAAACGCTGCATTTTATCAATGTTATGCTCAAAATTGACTTTTAAGATTCCTAATTTTTCACCACGGTTCAAAGCCAAGGTACGATAACCTTGCATTTTAGAAATCTTATCTGAAAAATCATAATAGATTTGGAAGACTTCTTTGTCATCCAAACTTTGGTCTTTGACTGTTGATGTGATATGGCTGTAATTCCAAATCTCATTATAAGTCCAAGAGCGAAGTTTCGTATCTTCTGATAAAGCTTCAACAAGAATATCTACAGCTCCTGCTAAGGCAGCTTCAGGACTTGTAAAGTTTTCAGATAGAAAATTTTCAGCCTCTTTTTCTAAATTCTTTGCATTTTGTAAAATGAATCGTGCCAGAGGAAATAGCCCTGCTTCACGCGCAATAGTCGCTTTGGTTCGGCGTTTTTCTTTGTAAGGGAGGTAAAGTTCTTCCAATTCAGCCATTTTTTCTGAAGCTAGAATTGAAGCTTTTAAAGTGTCGGTTAATTTGCCTTGTTCTTCAATTTTACCCAAAATGGTTTCTTTTCGCTCTTCAAGGTTACGAATAGATCTTTCCAAATCTATAATGGCCTTGATTTCCACTTCATCAAGATTGCCTGTAACTTCTTTACGGTAACGGGCAATAAAGGGAATGGTATTTCCTTCAGCTGTCAAAGCCAAGACCTGTTCAATTTGTTTTTCTGAAATTGACAAATCGCTTGCAATTTTTGTAATAAATGTATTTTCCATAATATCCCTATTATATCATAACTTATTTTAGAAAGCGCTTAAATAGAATAAGCTTCCACTGTTTTACTAACTAAAAAACACCTTTAGCAATCTGTAAAACAGAAAAACTAAAAGTGTTCACTGGGTGAATCAAGATGATGAGTTTTAATAAAAATTATCGGCGACGGTAATATTTATTAATTTCTTTTTTAAGATTATCAAGTGCTCTTTCTTTGTTAATCCCTTGAGCGTAAGGAATACCTGTTAAATCAAAATGCAAGCGCTTATAGAGTCTTGTTCCAATTCTTCCTTTATTTTTACCTTCTTCAAGGAGTTGCTCTAATTCTTTATACTTCGCATCAACACCTTGTGCTGCTGACTCCTCTCTTTTGGCTTCTGCTACTACTGTACGAATTGTACTATAATCAGAAAAATTATTGATGCTTTTTTCATATCTGCTTTTATTTTTATCTGTTATTGAGTATTGTTTTACTCGATCTATATTATCTCGTTTAAATTGGTTCAAGCTTCGTTCAGTAGAACTCAAACTTCCTCTGTTCCATTGATAAGCCTCTACTGTTCCGACTGTTCCTAATAGTGTTGTTCCCATCATGAGTGCTGCTGCACTTGCTAAAATAACTTTTTTCATTGTTATTTCCTTTCTTTCTAGCTATAGCTGTTTTTGTATTTGGCATCACTTTTTCTTTTGATGCTTTTTTAGTATAACACTTCTCTTTTCTTTTTTCAATTTAATGAGTTTATTGTGAGTTTAAGATTAGGTTTTTATTATTTTGTTTTAAAGTTTGAAAATCCCATCTGCTCTAACAACAAAAAAGACGCTTAACGCGTCCATTCTTAGTTTAATTCTACAAGCTCACCTGTTTCTAGGTAGACTAAGCGTTCACAGATGTTTGCGATGTAATCTGCAAAGCGTTCAATGTGACCAATCATATAAAGGTATTGCGCTCCGTTACGAACAGATGTTTCTTGTTCTTTCATCAGGCTTAAGATTTCCTTTGAAATATTGTAGTAGAGGGCATCGATAGCTTGGTCTTCTTCTGCAATGGCAATTGCTTTGTCAGATTGACGAATTGGAAAGACCACTAGCAAATCAGCTAACATCTTAAGGGCTTTTTGACCAGCTTCGTGAATGTTTTCTTCTATGTTATCAAGGCTATCGCTTTCTTTTAAATGAAGAACATTTCGCGCTATGCCTGCCATATGATCACCCATACGTTCTAAATCTGAACAGGCGGACATCACCGTTAAAACAAAGCGTAAATCAGTCACTTGAGGTTGTTGTAAGGCTAAGATGCGGGCGCAAGCCATTTCAATATCCAATTGGGCCTGATTGATTTTACCGTCTGCTGCGATAATCAACTCAGCCATCTCCATATCCTTGGCTGCTAAAGCCAACAAAGCTTTTGATGCCGCTTCAAGAACACTATGGCCCATATCCAAAAATGTTTGTTCAAGAACCTGTAATTCTAAGTCAAATTGTTCTCTCATAACCTACCCTCTCTTATCCAAAACGCCCTGAAATATAGTCTTCTGTACGTTTATCCTGTGGATTTGTAAAAATATCAAGTGTATCTCCAAACTCGCAGATTTCGCCTGTTAAAAAGAAGGCTGTTTTGTCTGAAATGCGTGAAGCTTGCTGCATGTTATGGGTCACAATAATGATTGTGTAGTCCTTTTTAAGTTGCTGAATCAAGTCTTCAATTTTCAAGGTTGAAATAGGATCCAAAGCAGATGTTGGCTCATCCATTAAGAGAATATCAGGCTTCACAGCAAGAGCTCTAGCAATGCAAAGGCGTTGCTGTTGGCCACCTGAAAGTGACATGGCAAAAGGATTGGGTTGTTGAAATACCATCCCTACACGCTTACGCAAACTATTAAGATTCATTGTTTTGCTGTAGATATCATCTTGATCAAGCAAGACTTGTCCTTCAACGCGACATGAAGGCACCAAATCATTCATGCGATTTAATGTTTTTAAGAAAGTCGACTTTCCACAACCAGATGGTCCAATAAGGGCTGTAATTTGCCCTTGTGGCAAGTCAATTGAAATATTTTTTAGGGCTTTAAAGTCCCCATAGTATAGGTCTAAATGTTTAACGGAAAAAGTTCCCATTCCTAAGAGGCTCCTTTCACAAGTCGGTGTGATACTAAACTCGATAGTGCATTAATCAACAAAACAGTAATGATAAGAATGACACCTGTTGCATAGGCTTCCTTAACGTGTAGCCCTTCACTAGATAGCATATACATGTGTAGGGCAAGTGAGCGGCCAGAAGACAGCAAGCTTGTTGGTGTATTTGTTGAAGTTCCTAAAGTATACATGAGTGCTGCTGTTTCACCAACAATACGACCAATGGCAAGAATGACACCTGATAAGATACCAGGCATTGCAACTGGTAAAACAATCTTAAAGACCGTTCTTAATTTACCAGCACCTAAGCCAAAACTGGCTTGGCGCATACTGTCGTCAACAGAAAGCAAGGCTTCTTCGGTCAATCTGATAATCAGAGGCAAAACCATAATCACAGACGTTAAAATACCAGATAATAGTGAGTATTGAAAACCAAGAAAGACAACAAAGAAGAGCATGCCAAAGAGACCAAAAACAATGGATGGAATTCCAGATAAGGTATCTGAAGCTAGACGCATGATTTTAACCCATAAAGAGCCTTTTTTGGCATATTCAACCAAGTAGAATCCTGCAAAAATACCAATTGGCAGTGCTAATAATAGTGAGCCAAACACTAAAATGACTGTTGAAATAATAGCAGGCATTAAGGACACATTCTCACTGGTATAAGTCCATGAAAAAAGTTGAGGGGTCAGATTTGGTAAGCCTCTCACTAAAATAAAGCCAATAATGAGAAAAAGAGAGCCAAAAGTTACTAATGAAAAGAAATAGACTAAAGCCTTTAAAAGATATTTACTCATGCACGGATTTTCCTTTCATATAGGCAAAGCAAGCATTAATGATTAAAATGAAAACAAAAAGAATAGCCGAGGTTGCAATAAGTGCTTCTCTATGTTGACCTGAGGCGTAAGCCATTTCAAGCACAATGTTAGTCGTCATTGTCCTTGTTCCTTCAAAAATTCCTGAAGGAAGGATTGGTTGGTTCCCTGCAACCAGAATGACTGCCATGGTTTCGCCAATAGCACGACCAATTCCTAAAATAATAGCCGAGAAAATACCAGATTTTGCTGCTGGTAAGATCACACGAAAGATGGTTCTTTCATGACTTGCCCCTAAAGCTAAACTTCCAGAATAATAAGTAGCTGGTACTGTTCGGATGGCTGATTCTGACAGGCTAATAATCGTTGGAAGCACCATAATTCCCAATAAGAGCGAAGCCGTTAAAACACTCATGCCGTTACCAGAAAATGTTCTTATCCATGGCACCATTAATTGTAGGCCGAAGAATCCATAAACAATAGAAGGAATAGCCGCCATCATATTAATAGCTGATTTTAAGAATTTATAGAGTCCTTTTGGGCAATAGTAAACCATAAAGACAGAGGTCAAAATTCCTGTTGGAACTCCTACAAGAATGGCTCCTAGTGTGATCAAGAGTGAACCCACAATCATGGGTAAGATGCCAAAACTTGCTGGATTATTAGATGGAGACCAATCTTTGCCAAATAAAAAATTTGTCAGGCCATATTTTGCTATGAAAGGCAAGCCATTCATAAAAATAAAGACACAAATGAGGAGTATGGCAACGATTGCTGTTGCCGCACTAAGAAAGAAGATAAGTCTGAAAAAGTCCTCTTTTAATGCTTGTTTTTTCACTAGTTGTCCTTTCTAAACAATGAAAGTAAGGGAAGCTTCAACTTCCCAGACTTTCTGAAGGGTTAGTTTACTTTATCCCAGCTATTTACTTTTCCAGTAAAGACATCTGCGATAGCTTTCATGCTAATAGCATCTATTTTGCTATCTTTATTAACCACAACTGCAATTCCATCTAAGGCAATCGCGTCATGTTTTAAGCCTTTTCCTTCTTCTGGGGTCAATTCACGCGAAACCATTCCAATATCTGCTGTTTTTTCTTGGGTTGCTGTAATTCCAGCTGATGAGCCATTAGCGGTGATGGCTATGGTCACATCTGGATTTTCTTTTTTATAGGCTTCAACTAATTTTTCCATTAATGGTGCAACTGATGTTGAGCCAACAATTGACAATTTCCCTGATAATTTTTGTGAACTGTATGCTGTTACTTCTGTTTTAGCCTCTACAAATTTGTTTTTGCTCACGACTGCTTGGCCTTCTTTTGAATGAATAAAGCTTACAAAATCTTTACCTAGACCAGAGAGTTGGTCTGTAAAGACAATATTAAAGGGACGTTGCAGAGGGTATTCTCCATCAAGAACAGTTTGTGAACTTGCTTTAACACCGTCTACTTTAAGGGCTTTGATATGATCGTTTAATAACCCTAAGGAAATATAACCCACTGCTTGTGGATTGCCTGAAACTGCTGAGATAACCCCTTCTGTACTATTTTGAACGACTGCCGATTTTGAGGTGTTATCAATCTCTTTGCCCTTATCTTTTTTCTTAATGCCAGTAATTTCTGTAAAAGCTCCACGTGTTCCTGAGCCATCTTCACGGGTGATAACTTCGATTTTTCCAGATGATGTCGCAGAGGACTGACTGCTATTGTTACCACAAGCGGCAAGTCCAAAAGCAGTTACTGAAAGGGCTACGAGAGAAAGCATTTTTGTCATTTTCATAATGATCACCTTTATCATATTGATTTTTTTGATGTAGTTTTGCTACACCTATAGGATACCAAGCTTTTGTAAAAGTTCTTTGTGGATTCCTGTAAAGATTTTGTAAAGATTAAAAAAACAGCTATTCTCATAACTAGAGAATAACTGCTTTTATTATATTTCAATAAGTTCTTTTGGAAATTCTAAGGTAAACTGACTGCCTCTACCAAGCTGGCTTTTAACACTGACTTGTCCTCCTAAAAGCTGACTAAGCTCTTTGACAATAGATAAACCTAGACCTGTTCCGCCACTCTGACGGCTACGCCCTTTATTGACTCGATAAAAGCGTTCAAAAATACGATCAATTTCCAATTGACTAATACCTATTCCAGTATCTGAGATGCTTAAAGCAATGCTCTTTTGCAAACATTGACTGGAAATGGTAATACTTCCCCCCTCATCGGTGTACCTAACAGCATTGGTTAAAAGATTCAAGACCATTTGGGATAATAAATACTTATCTGTTTTAAGCGTTATATCTTCAGATAAGTCAAAGAATAAGTGGAGTTGTTTAGCCTCTATTTGAGGTTTAATACTATTAGCCATATAATGCAAAAAGGTATTTAAGGAAAAAGAAGACTCTTGAAGCTGTGTTTTTTTAACTTTTGATAGGGTTAACATATGTTCGACAATATGCTCAAGACGAAGACTTTCATTGTAAATAATATCTAAAAACTCATTTTTTAAGTCACTTTCATCCTCTGGCATGCCTTTAACAGTCTCAGCAAATCCTTTAATTGAGGTCACAGGGGTCCGTAATTCGTGCGAAGCATTTGTCACAAAATCCAAATTAAGTTTTTCATAGGTTCTGATAGTGGTTAAGTCATAAATCAGGACCAAAACTTGATCAAGGCTATTTCCTAAATTAAGAATTGGTACTGCTGTCACTTCTAAAATCAAATCGTCATCATGAAAACCTTTAAGCTCTTTTTTCCGACTTTCTTTGCAATCAAAAACCTCTGTAATCAAAGCCTTGATATCCATGCGGCTAATATCAGAAAACTCTTTGAATGGCGCTTGCCCTCCTGGAAAAAAATGAGGCAATGAGGCACTCTGTAGTAAAATCTCCTTATTAGCATCTACTAAGAGAATTCCCATGGTTAGGTGAGATAGCAAAGCTTCTAAGTTATCAGATAGTTGATGACCTTTTGCTTTCTCTTCTTTTAGTTGCTTTGTCATCTGGCTAAGCTGCTGTAAAAGTGCTCTCAGATCACCTTGATCATCTGGGAGAAAAGTAGGAGAGCCTGAAAAATGAAAGGCTTGAATAGCTTGAAATTGCTTTTCCCAAGCAAATAATCGCCTTAAGGGAATGCTCATTAAAGCAAGAAGTATCCCCCCTATCATGACTAGTAGCCATTGATTTTGAGCAAAAAATAGACAGGCTCCTAAACTCATCATCAGTAGGACCATTAAAGCTGTTAACTGTTTAAGATTTTGTAGCATCCTTCATCTCCTTAAACTGATAGCCATAGCCCCTGATTGTTTTAATCATCTCTGGATTTTTAGGATCATCTTCAATTTTGTCTCTTAATTTTCCAATATGAACATCTACTAAACGTGTTTCTTGGCCAAAGTCATACCCCCAAATCCGTTCTAAAAGTCGTTCTCTTGTTAAGGTCATATTGGGATGTTTGACTAAATACATTAACAGTTCATACTCTTTTGGGGTTAAGGAAATCAAGTCTTGCTCTTTGTAAACTTCATTTCTTTCAGGGTAAATGACCAAGTCATTGACCAAGAATCGCTGGTCAGCGAAGCCAAACTCTTCTTGTTGGCTGTCGTCTTTTCCTGTTCGTCTTAAAATAGCTTTTACACGCGCCAGCAATTCCCTTGGACTAAAGGGTTTTGTCATGTAATCATCAGCTCCTAGTTCTAAGGCTAGGACCTTGTCAAATTCTTCCCCTTTAGCTGATACCATCATAATAGGGGTCTTACTATTTTTAGCTCTGATACGTTTACAGACCTCAATACCGTCCAATTGGGGCAACATGATGTCTAACAAAATGAAGTCATAACTTTCTGTTTCAGCTAATTTTAGTGCTGATCTGCCATCTGTTGCTGTGTCAATACTAAAGCCTTCCTTGCTGAGATGATAGTCTAATAAACGTAAGATGTGCTCTTCGTCGTCTACTAATAAAACTGTCTTTTTCATTTAAGTCTCCTATACTGCACATTATAGCATATTTCCAAAAAATGACAGCGGTCAACTGTCTCAATCAAAAAACAGTAGAGGGACTGTTTTTCGCTTTAAATGGTCACTTCAATTTTGTTTCCTTCTGGGTCTGTGATAACTGCTTCATAATAGCCATCTCCTGTTGTTCTAGGACCATTTTCGATTGGGTAACCTTTGTCTTGCATGGCATAAGCAAAGGCATCAACCTTTTCTCTTGAGCCAAGGCTAAAAGCCAAGTGGGCCAGCCCAAACTGATTGTGGTCTTGCTTATTAAGCCCTTCTTTGTGCATTAACTCTAATCGAGTCCCTTGACCAAAATTTAAAAAATAAGAAGAAAATCCTGTTTTGGGATTGTGATATCGTTTTGTTGCTTGCGCTTCAAAATACTGACAATAAAACTCTTTCATAGCTTCAAGATTATTTACCCATAGTCCAATATGTTCAATAGAAACCTTCATATTATTACCTCACCTTTTTGAAAACTAGTATAGCCTATTTAAAATCAAAAGTCTGATATTAACAACTGAACATCTGATACTATTTGATGAAGTGCTCGTAAAATCCCAAAACAAGTCAGCAACTTTTTACATTGTCATTTCAAGTTAAATGATAGTATAATAGAGCTACTATATAGAAAGTTGGTGTTTTACATGGCAATCACACATAAAAAAAATGATCAATTAGAAAAAATGATGGCAAATTTTGCTCATATCCCGAGCTTTGACAAGCCTCTAGAAGTTGATGCTGATGGTAAACTTATTGACCAAAAAAACAATCAGGAAAGTCAAAACTGATGTCAGTGTTTTCACAACTTCCTGCCAGTGTCTTACAGTGGTTTGCCATTTTCTTGTCAATTATTATTGAGGCACTGCCATTTGTTCTTCTTGGCACTATTTTTTCTGGTGCAATTGAAGTCTTTGTTACACCAGACCGTGTTCAGCATTATTTGCCAAAAGGAAAAGTCGCAAGAATTCTTTTTGGAACCTTTGTTGGTTTTGTTTTTCCTTCCTGTGAATGTGGGATTATTCCCATCATCAACCGTTTTTTGGAGAAGAAAGTTCCCAGCTACACTGCGATTCCATTTTTAGCGACAGCTCCGATTATTAATCCAATTGTACTTTTTGCCACCTATTCTGCTTTTGGAAACTCCCTAAGATTTCTCTTTTTGAGGTTATTGGGTGCTATTGTTGTTGCAGTTGCTCTTGGTATCTTACTTGCCTTTTTTGCAGATGACACTATTTTAAAAGAAACAGCTAGTCCCATGCATTATCATGACTATTCTTCAGATTCCTTTTGGAAAAAAGTTTATTTGGCACTTGTTCATGCTATTGACGAGTTTTTTGATGCAGGTCGGTATTTGATTTTTGGAAGTTTAATTGCTTCTGCTATGCAAATCTATGTTCCTACTCGCGTTTTAACGACTATCGGTCATAGCCCTCTGACAGCTATCTTAATTATGATGCTTTTAGCCTTTATTCTCTCACTGTGTAGTGAAGCTGATGCCTTTATTGGAGCATCTTTATTATCTACTTTTGGTGTCACCCCTGTTTTAGCCTTTCTATTAATTGGACCAATGGTTGACATTAAAAACCTTATGATGATGGCTAAATCCTTTAAGAAGACCTTTATTGTTCAGTTCGTTGGAGTATCAACAAGTATTATTATTGTCTATTGTTTACTAGTGGGGGTGATGGGATGATTCGTTTTCTAGTTTTAGCAGCCTATTTTGAATTAACCATGTACTTGCAATTATCTGGCAAATTGGATCAGTATATCAATATTAAATACTCTTATTTGGCATATATTTCTATGGCCTTATCCTTTCTATTAGCACTTGTTCAACTATATACGTGGATGAAAAATATTAAGGTACACAGTCACTTGCATGGGAAATTAGCGAAAGTAACCAGCCCTATGATTCTAATCATTCCTGTTTTTATTGGCTTATTAGTCCCTACGGTAAGTCTTGACTCAACAACTGTTTCTGCTAAAGGCTACCATTTTCCACTTGCAGCAGGAACCAGTACAACTGGTCTGAGTGATGACGGTGCTAGAGTACAATACCTTAAACCAGATACTTCCTTATATTTTACAAAGTCAGCCTATCAGCGGGAAATGCATAAGGAATTGCAAGCCTTCAAGGGCAATCAACCTGTCAAAATAACCACTCAAAATTACATGCAAATTATGGAATTGATTTACCTTTACCCAGATGACTTTGCTAATCGTGATATTGAATATACTGGTTTTGTCTATAGAGAACCCGGTCATGATGATTCTCAATTCCTCTTTAGATTTGGTATCATTCATTGTATTGCCGACTCCGGAGTCTACGGTCTTTTAACAAAAGGGGGCAAAGCAAACTATCCAAACAACACTTGGCTTACTGTTAAGGGGAAAATTCATACAGAATACCATAAAGCCCTAGATCAAAACTTGCCAGTCTTAGAAATTGAAAGTGTTCATCAAACGCAAAAACCTGACAATCCTTATGTCTATCGTGTTTTTTAAACCATAAAAAAAGTCATTTCAGTCTTATTTTCTGAAGTGACTTTTTTTGTTGACAAGTAGCCTCTAAGGCATTAAGCTGACGTTTTTCCTCTTAAGTCTTCTAATGTCAAAAGTTTTTGCTCAGGGAATCTTGTAATGGTATCAGATATGGTAATTGCAACATCACTAACCTTCAAAGGGTAAATCATACTGGTAAAGTGATGAATGAAAGGGAGAGGATCAAGCAGTTGCAAACAGTTAGCTTGAATCCGTGAAGCTTTGCGGTTTCCTCCATAAAGCAAGCCAGGTCTTACAATAAGATACCTTAGCCCACTTGTTTGAATAAGGTCTTCTGCTTTCCTTTTGCTTTTGAGATAAGCAGGGTAGCCAGCATTTGCAGAAATAAAAACCATTTTAGGAATGCTATAGGATTGGCAAAGACTTATGCAAGCTTTAAGAGCAACTATATTTAACTTGTTTAGCTCACTTGGTTTAATGGCCCCAACACAATTAATAAGAAGGTCAAACCAATCATCTTCTAAGACAATCTCATCTTCTTTAAGTAAATCGCCTTTAATATAAGATAACTTATCTGAGGCAAAGAGTGCCCCGTCTCCTGGATGCCTCGAAAGATAACTTACCCGATGCCCTTTTTTAAGCAACTCTTCAATCAAGTGTCTGCCAAGAAAACCACTGCCGCCTACAACTAATATGTTCATCTCATCATCTCCTTCTTGTTCCTTTAGTATAAAATCTTATGCCTATCCTGTCAAAATATCGACTTAGGTCCATCATATCTTCTGTTGTGACAATTTGAAAAACCAACCTATAGAAAGGCTGGTTAAAAGGTTGAGACTTATTGTTTCTTTTTTAATTGATAATAGCCAACTCCAATACAGAAAAGTCCTGTTGCAATGTGGGGATACTTATTGCCAAGCAAAGGACTAATTGCCATGAGAAAAAAACCTAAGGCCATAAGAAATGTGGCACCATTTTTTTCCTTCATTAGCTATCACTCGCTCTTTCTTTGTTAGCTGAGATAACAAAGGGTGTCCAAATGAGAAAGGCTACAAACAAGTTAAAAAGAGAAACTAAAGCAGCCATAAGATTACCACCTGTTGCTAAAAATGCATATAAGACTGGTGGAGTAATCCATGGAACAGGTGTAAAAACTGGCGGAATAAGTCCTGCTGCTGTTGCCAGATAGGCAATTGTCGCGCAAATAGGAGGTGTGATTAACCACGGAATAGCAAAGCTTGGATTCAAAACAATAGGAATACCAAATGTGATTGGTTCATTGATGTTAAAAATCCCCATTGGGGCAGACAATTTTGCAACAGTTTTATGTTCTTCCCGTTTTGAGAAAAGAAATATAGCAATAATAAATGCAAGTGTCACCCCTGAACCGCCCATTTGAGCATAGGCATCAAAAGAGCCACGTGTCCATAAGTAAGGTAAATGTGCTGCACTATGAGCACTATTATAAGCAGCTGTATTTTCAGTAAGTGCTACTAAGTAAACACCATCAAGAATTGGTGCTAAAACATTGTGACCATGAATACCAAAGAACCATAAGAGCTGAACCAAGAAGGTTAAGATGATAACAGAGCCCAAACCTTGGGAGAGACCTAGCAATGGCACTTGGATAAATTTTGAAATCAAATCATTAAGTGCCATACCTGACATGGCAAAGATAAGGTAGGCTACAATTGAAGTAACATAGATGGCTGCTGTTCCAGGAATAATAGCTGCAAAGGCTTTATTAACTGCAGGTGGTACCGTGTCAGGCATCTTAATAATGATATGGCGTTTTGTCAGTGCCGCATAAACAAAAGTTGCCAAGAATCCTACAAAGAGAGCCGTAAAGAGGCCTGTTGCACCAGCATATTTAAGAGCAATCGCTCCCCACTGACTGACTTCTAAATTCGAAACACCATTTCCTTTTGTTACTGTCAATCCCAAATCTTTTAAGCCAGAAAGCAAACTAGCATTAGCATCCGTAAGCGGTGTTGCTATTGTCAAAGTTTGAGGAATGGTTGAAACAAAAGCAGCAAATGAAATGAGGCCACCTGCCAAAGGATTAACCTTGTGCATGATTGAAAGGTGGTAACCAAGTGCAAAAGCAAAGACAAGAGCCATAATCCCAATTGTCCCAAAATAGACATAACCATTAATGTCAATGATTGGTTTCATCGCTGTAGCAAACCCAGTCCACTTCATGTTAGTTGGAATATCCCGTAAAAAGACATTCAATAATACTGCGACAGACCCTGCCATAGTAATTGGCATCATTGAGATAAAAGAATCACGAATAGCTACCAGGTGCCGTTGTGATCCCATTTTCCCTGAAATTTCCATAAACTTATCAGAAAAATGTGACATATTTTTTCTCCTAAAATTTTTATTCCCTAAAATAAACAATTTCCCATTACAAATATGAACAATCCTTTTTGCAATGAGCTTTGCCAATCTTCCTTTTCGTTCACTCCTAGTTTTCTCTTTACTTCTTTTTGACCCCTTTAAGAAAAAGGCATCCCACTAGCCGCTATAGGAAGGGGCTAAATAGGAAGGAGGAGTTGACCAGAGATAACTGTTACGAAAGTTGCTTGGCAGTTCTAATAGCTTTTTTGTGATGACTCCTTTCTAAAGGGTAAATGATTAATAGCCCTTAAGCATTCAAAATCACTTGTTAGACCATTGTTTTGGCATAGTTAACTAGAGCTTGAAGTTGAGCTTGTGTTTGCTTTTGTAAACTTTTTTTCAAGAGAATCTGCATTAAAAATTGATTGGCCTTCTGAAAAATATCTTCTGAGATCATCTCAAATTCATAGACAATAGCCGTTTTTTGATGTCCTAAATCCTCTAAACGGTAACTTAATTGTTTAAGTCCACGGTTTGAACTAAAACAAGCTGCATACTTTTTGGGAGCTTCAAATGCTGTTACTGTGACACGAACATTATGTTGATTGTTCTTTCCATAATGTTTAATGTAAGTCAAACCTTCTCGTAACTGCTCAGGTTGCAAGTGTGTCAAAGTATTTTGATGATAGTCCTCCATCAACGATAAGCTAATGGCTTTAAACAGTTGATTCCTTGAAACATCCACTTCTTTTCTAATAATCATCTCTTAGCCTTTCTGCTCAGCCATTTTTTCGTAAATTGTAACAAGCTCTTTCGCTAGATCAATGAAGGAGAGGGCTGTCATCATGTGGTCTTGACCGTGCACCATCAATAAGGAGAGTTCAACAGAATTTCCAGATGCCTCCTGTGCTAGTAAACCTGTCTGAGATTGATGGGCAATGGTCAGTGATTGGTTAGCCTCTTGAAGCAAGTGATGTGCTTCTTCAAAATACCCATCTCTAGCTGCATGAATAGCCTCTACCGCTTTACCTTTTGCCTCACCACCATACATGATCAGACCCATGATTGCTTCTAAGTTAGATGGTTCAGACATCATTTCAGTCCTCCATCATTTTAAAAGCTGTTTCAAGCACTTTAGCACCATTCATCAGTCCGTAATCTGCCATATTGATAGCATCAACTTTAATTTCTGGCTCATATTTTGCTTTATAGTCTTTCAATAAGAATTTAACCTGAGGCCCTAACAGAAGAACGTCAACTGGTTTAGCTGCTACTTCTGCATCAGCTTCTGAAACTGGAACTGCCCAAATATCTGCTTCAAGCCCCTCTTCTTCGGCTGCTTTTTGCATTTTTGTTACCAACATACTGGTTGACATACCTGCATTGCAAACTAACATAATGTGTTTCATATTTCTTCTCCTATAATTCTGTCATAATTGTGGTAAATAGTGTTATGAGGTGTTGATAAGTTGGCTCTTGCATGAACTGTTTTTGAAGTTTTGGGGCATTGACAAAGCTCACTAAGCTAGGTGAGATATATTTTAAATGCCCATTTGTACCTTTTGAGGGGGATAATAAAAAGATAAATCTCACTTCTTGATGGTCTTTATCCCAATAAATAGGGTCTTTACAAACAGCAACAACAACCTGCTCAGTATATGTTCTTGGACTGGCAGGATGAGGAAAGGCTAAAACATCGCCATAAACAATAGAACTATAACTTTCTCTCAGTTTGACTTGCTCTTGAAAGTCTTGAATAAAGTTCGCATGACTTGCTTCTTCCAAACAATGAATCATGGTTTTGAGGGCTTGCTCTTTTGTTAGAGGCTCTTCAAAATAAAGAACAGCCTTTTCCTTGAAAACAGCCTTGGCAATTTTTTCTGCCTCTTTAAGTGTCATCTTGTTTAGAGAGATGTCATCTTTGACAAGCCGTTCTTTGTCACCAATAAACTGACGAATTTCCTCTATATTTTGTTCAGACAATAAGACACTAACCGTAATAACAGGTGTCAAAAACAGCATTTGTGACAGGCTAATCGATGAAATAATTAAGTCAATTGTGTGAAGAGCTTTTTCGCTTATTTCATAATAGCTGACCACATCT
Organism: Streptococcus iniae; assembly: GCF_030732225.1. Classification (NCBI taxonomy): domain Bacteria; kingdom Bacillati; phylum Bacillota; class Bacilli; order Lactobacillales; family Streptococcaceae; genus Streptococcus; species Streptococcus iniae. The sequence goes on from NZ_CP132230.1 coordinate 1,415,223, forward strand.
ACAATTTTCAATCTGCCTTTGAATTCTTTTTCGAGTCGATTTTTTAACATCATGGCACTACCGTAACCAGTAGCACAAACAACCAGGACCCTTAATTTATTTCTGTTAGAATAGCGTTCAATGGCTGCTAGAACATGAAGGACAATATAGGCCCATTCGTCATCACAGACTTGATAAGAGGCTAATTCTGGCATCTGTGAAAATGCAGATTTGGTTAAAGCAAAAACTTCGGGGTAATTGCTTTTAACATCATTTGTTAAAGGATTAGTTAACGGAATCTTGTTTTCTAGTCGCGTTGTTAAAGGCAACATATGTGCTCTAAGACCATTGAGTAACTGATGATCTCCTTGAAATTTCATACCTGTTTGCCAGGCTGCTTTTTCAATACATTGGCGCAAATGACGAGACAAACTATCCTCATGACCACAAGCAAGAACAGCATCACTAACGGAGTGTTTTACTTTTAAGTGTAGAGCAATATAATTGGCTTCTTCTTTGGGAAAATGTATTCCCATTGCTTCTTCAACCCTATTTAAAATGTTCAATGCCACTTGGTATTCAATAGACTCTTGGATGTCTTCAGAAATTGGAAAACCTTCCAGCTGATTTCCAGAGTGAATCCGTTGGACCATTAAAGCAATGTGTAAAACTAAATTATGCATGACAAAGTCTGATAATTTGAGTTTGGCATCCCGGCAAGCATCTAAGACAAAAATGGTAATTTCAGCAAAGTTCACATCATCAAGAAAACTATTTTCCACCATGGCATACATAGACTCATTAAAACTATTGACAAAAAAGTAGTCCATAATAAAATGCCTAATATCTGCTTCTTTGCCCTGTAACTGCACACATTTACTATTACTAGTTAAGCTAATCCCATATAGGGCTAATTGTTTTTTGATGTCACTTAGTACTGTTTTTAAGGTTGTCTGACTGATGTATAGTTCTTGACAAAGGCTAGCAAAATCTTGAACGGCATCTTCAAAACATAGTTTGTTTAAAAGGTAATACTCTCTATCAACAGCTTCTTCTAGCTGTGTAACATCATCAAGTCTTTTCTTTGTTCTTATGGTTTCTTGCCAAAACATATCAAACTCCATAGGCCGCTCTATTGTCATGCAATAGCCATAGCCTTGTTTGGAATTAATTCTCGCCCCATATTCTGGTAAGATAGCAATAATATTCTTTAGGTATTTTCTAATGGTACGGTCACTAGATCCTAGCTCATTGGCTAGTGTGCCACTGGAAACATAACTTCTTTCTCGGCTGAGTAAAAATGCTACTATGGCCATTTCTTTTTTAGATAGCATTATCCCTCCTCTTTTTTAGAAAACCTTTTCTTTATACTTCTAGTTTAGCAAAAACATGGCAAATAAGGTGACCATGTTTTTCCGTATCGATAATGAATCTTAGTCTGTTGATTACCGTTCCAATCGAAAACTTTGCCAAGGCTTTAATTGGTCTAGCAAGGGTAAATAGGCTTGATCAATTTCTGCAACAAGGTTTGCCTTAGGGCTAATAGTAAAAGACTTGAGAGCAATTTGCAATTCACCTTTATAGCGCTTATAAGCATCATTATCAATAATAATACTGCCGCGTTTAACTACTTTTGATTGGTCACGCGCTGCTATTGATTCATCTGCATAAGCTAGTCGTGGCATTGTTGAGCGAACAACATAAGACGAAATATCACCACGGTAGACGTGCTCAAAATCAATAATGTTTTTTTCCACATCTGTTAACTCAACTAAAGGCTTAATTTTTAGTGTCATGTCCTTGCGAGAGACTGCAATAGAGCACTCTTTCAATTCTTCTTCTGAAATGAATTGATTCGATAAAAGCAAGTTATCAATTGTTCCTAGGGCTTTCATCATTTCAACTTGAAGGTTTAAAGGCAAATGTCTATAATCTTCTACTGTCGGTAATCCTTCTGAAAGTGGCCACGGCCCTTCTGTGGCTGATTGGGCTGAAATAAATGCTGCCGTTTCAATGCCCATATCATGATAACATTGGGACATCTTTTTAAAATGCTCAAGCGAAAGACCTGTGAATTCATGTGGGTAAAAATTGTGACAACCGATGATATTTTCTCGGTTTGCGCAGCCATGAAGTAATGCTGTTAACAGTTTATCATCAGTACTCATGTTCAATTCAATCTTAATACCGTAGGGATTATTGCTTAAGGCAATCATCTCATTTAGAGGCAAGGCCTCATCAAGGCGAACTCCTGCTAAACCAAAATCATGAGCATTTTTAATGAGACTAGTCTTCCAACCAGTTTGTTCAAGAAATTCTGGACTGATATCTGCAATGACTTTAATTCCCAAACGGTTTGCATAAGCCACTAACTCGCGGTAAAGTGAAAATACGGATTGATCAGTTGGGCTTAGTTGCAAGAAACTCATGAAGAGTCGCTTTGCTCCGTATTTGTGCAAGAGTCGCATATAGGCTTTGCTGTCTTCAAGTGAGTGTTGTTCTGGGTAAAGTGAAAATCCTAATGTTACCATGCCAATCTCCTATTTGCTAAATCCATTGTGTTTACTGAGTTCTCTAAACCATAATCCTGATTTTTTGATGCTACGTTTTTGTGTTTTTAAATCAAGTGCCACCAAACCGTAGCGGTTTTTATAAGCATTCAACCAAGACCAACAATCAATGAAGGTCCATAAGAGATAACCTTGGCAATTTGCACCTGCTTGGATTGCTTTGTGTAAGGCAATCAGGTGATCCTCAATAAAAGTAATCCGGTAATCATCCTGAATTTGGCCATCTTTTTTAAAGGCGTCTTCACCTTCAACCCCCATACCATTTTCTGTTACCAGCCAGTCAATATTGCCATAATTTTCTTTGAGGTTAATAGCAATATCGTAGAGGCCTTGCTCATAAATTTCCCATCCTCTATGAGGGTTCATTTTCTTGCCAGGCATATCATAATGTTCAAAAAATGCTGCTGGAGTTACTGGTTTTCCCTTGTCATTACAATTTTTCGGAGCTTTTACGCGCAAGGGTTGATAATAATTGACACCCAAAAAATCAACGGTATTTTCCTTGATTAGCATTAATTCTTCTTCAGTATAATCTGGTAACAGGTTTTCTTTAGCAAGTATCTTTGTTAATTCTTTAGGATAGCAGCCTAAAACAGACGGGTCAAGAAAGCTTTTGGTTTGAAAAAGTTCTGCAATTTGTGCTGCTTTGACATCTTCTTGGCTCTTACTTCTTGGATAAGCAGGAGTCAGATTTAAGACGATACTAATACGGTGATCCTTATGCATTTCATGGCATGCTTTAATAGCTAAAGCACTTGCCAATTGTGTATTGTAGGCCACTTGAACAGCTGCTTTCATGTCCATTTTACAGGGATAGTGGTAATCACCAAGGTAGCCACATTCTACTGGAACAATAGGTTCATTAAAAGTAATCCAAGTATCCACCAAGTCTCCAAAAAGCTTAAAGCAAAGGCGAGCATACTGTTCATAGGCAAAAACAGTTTCCTTATTTTCCCAGCCTCCTTTTTCTTGCAAGGCATAAGGAATGTCAAAATGATAAAGGTTAACAATTGCTTTAATCCCTTGAGCCTGGATTTCCTTGAAAACATCGCGATAAAAAGCAAGCGCTTTGTCATTAACCTCACCAATCCCAGTTGGGATTAAACGAGACCACTGAATAGATGTTCTAAAAACGGTATGACCCGTTTCTTTTAATAAAGCAATATCACTTTTGTAGTTCTTGTAAAAAGTTGACGTTTGAGATGGGCCAATCTGGTCATGAAATTTCTCTGGAGCAATACTAAACCAATAGTCCCAGTTATTCATCCCTTTACCATCTCCTAAAGCTCTTCCTTCACTTTGTGGGCCAGATGTTGAGCTTCCCCATAGAAAGCCATCTGGAAATTGATAATGTGTTTTTTCTGACATTACTATTTTCCCTTCTTTTCAGAATTATTAATACTCTTATTATATAAGGCATGATTGTTATTGTAAACGTTTTAATAAACCAAATCTTTCCCCATTGAAAAGGAAAACAAGGTAGTCATTGCTAAAAACTTGCCACTAGTATGGCATCCTATTCGTTAAAAAGGTCCAAAAAAAGAGCTGACTCCAGTACTATCCCTCAAAAGTTAGATACCATGTCTAACTTTTGAGGTGTCCTTCACTGAGTCAACTCTTTTTATTTTTTTACCATTACTTGTTACAATCACTGACTAAACCCTATCTTTTAATTTCTCTACAAAAAGATAAGCTGCTGGACAAAATAGGGTATTTTTCAGGGTCAAATGATTAATTTGATAGATTTTTTTACGATCTGTATGAGGAAATTCACGACAAGCCTTTGGTCTAACCTCATAAATAGAGCAAAGATTATCTTCACCTAAAAAGGGGCAAGGCATGGATTGAAAAATCTTGTCGCCATCTTCATCAATCTGTAAAAACATGTTTTCAAAGGCTGACAATTTCATCCGAAAATGCTTTGAAATACGTTCAATGTCTGCTTCTGTAAAAAGTGGTCCAAGACTCTTACAACAATTGGCACAAGCTGTACAATCAATCTCCTTAAAGACCTCACGGTGAACCTCTTGAACCATTTTATCCAAGTTCTTAGGTGGTTTTTTCTTTAATTGTGCTAAAAACTTGCGATGTTCCGCCTGCTTTTGCTGTGCCAGTTCCTTATACCTGTCAAGGTTCATCCTATTATTAGCCATCGTTTTATGCTTTCTTGATTACTCTCTTAAAGTAAGTCCCCTAAAAGACCACGCATGAAATCTTCGGATTGGAATTCACCAATGTCGTCAATTTTTTCACCAAACCCAATAAATTTAACAGGAATATCTAAGTCTTGACGAATGGCCAAAACCACACCGCCCTTAGCACTTCCATCAATTTTGGTTAAAATCAATCCTGTCAGTGGTAAGATTTTTGAAAATTCCTTAGCCTGACTGAGAGCATTTTGCCCTGTAGAGGCATCTAAAGCTAAAAGGGTTTCATGTGGTGCATCTGGTAAAACACGCTTAATGATACGACCCATTTTTTCAAGCTCAGCCATTAGGTTTTCTTTATTCTGCAAACGACCTGCTGTATCAATCAAAAGAATATCAACCTTTTCAGCGACAGCCTTTTCCATACCATCAAAGACCACAGACGCTGGATCAGCTTTTTCTGGTCCAGTAACCACTGGAACAGCAACACGTCGTCCCCATTCCGCTAATTGAGCAACAGCTCCAGCACGGAAGGTGTCCGCGGCAACCAACATCACTTTTTTGCCTTCTGCTTTATAGCGGTAAGCTAGTTTACCAATTGATGTTGTTTTACCGACTCCGTTAACCCCAACAAAGAGCATAACCGTCAAATCATCTTGATAGTTGATTTTTTCATTGTAGATGCCATCTTTTTCATAGATATCTACCAATTTTTCAATGATAAGGCGTTTTAATGCTTCTGGCTTCTTCGCATTTTCAAGTTTAGCTTCCTGACGCAATGCTTCTGTTAACTGTGTGGCAACCGTAACACCAACATCTGATAAGATAAGCATTTCTTCTAATTCTTCAAAGAACTCTTCATCAACCCGTCTAAAATTGGCAAAAAAGCTGTTAAGACGCGCTGCAAAGCCAGTTCTTGTCTTGCTTAAACTACGCTCATATTTATCTTCATCACTTTCGTCATGACCTTCAACAGAACCTACTTGTGGTAACTCCTCCTCAGAAGTTTGCTCAACTAATTGTTTTTCAAGGTCTGCCTTACGTCTATAATAGTCTTCCATAGCAGCAAGTGCTGCGTCACTTTCTTCGCTATCTTCTTGCGCCTCTGTTAGTAAGGTCTCCGAATGCTCTGAAGGTAATGGTTCTGACTCAAGCAAAGGCTCAAAAAGCGCTGCATTGTCATGTAGACTAGAGTCACTGTCTTGCAAATCCTCTTGCTTGTTTGAGTCTTCTGCCTCAACTTGCTCCTCTACTACTTCAGCTGTAAGAGGCATGTCTTCTTCTTTTTTTGTAACCTCTTTTTTAGTTCCAAATAATCGATCAAATAATCCCATTAAATTTCCTCATTAAGTATGTATTTTTGAATAGCTTCCGCAACACCAGATTGATCATTGGTTAAACGGGTTACCTTGTCTGCAATTTGCTTAGCATCAGCTACCGCGTTTGCCATTGCTACTCCAAGACCAGCCCATTCCAACATGGTAAAATCATTGGCTTCATCCCCCATGGCCATCACGTTTTCTGCTGAAAATCCTAAGTGCTTGCAGAGTAGTTGTAAGCCAAAGGCTTTATGAACACCTTTTGGCATGACTTCAAAGATAATATCACGTGATTTAAAGGCTTCAAAGTTTTCAAAAGCATCTTCCTTTGCACCTGCTAAGGCCTCATCTAGAAAATCAGCATCTGTAACAGTTACAATTTTATTGTAAACAATACCCTTAGGCAATTGGTCAAAATCAGCAATCTCAACAAAATCAAGAAGGGGACTCGCCAAATAATATTCAGATCGTCTGCCGTCAGGACTTGGAATACTGTAAACTTTACCATCACTTAGAATATCTGTTGGTAACTGTAAGAGTTGCAATTGCTGGTGTAGATAGCTTACTTCTTCTAGACTTAAACTACTTTTATCTAGGATTTCCCCTGTATTACGTTGAACTAAACCACCATTAAATGTAATACAATAATCATCGTCATCTAATAGTCCAAGTTCATCAAGTAAATTGCCAATTGCTAATAAGGGACGGCCAGTTGTAATGACAACTTTTATGCCCAATTCTTTAGCAGCAAAAATAGCCTCTTTATTGGCATCACTAACAATTTTTTCCTTGTTAAATAAGGTCCCGTCTAAGTCTAGTGCTAATAATTTAATATCATTCATGAGCAACTAACCTTTCTAAATAATCCATTACTGCCTCTTGGTCACAGTGACCAATAATCTGATCAGAAACAGCTTTCACTTCTTCTCTAGCATTTTCAGTTGCGACAGCTTTACCTGCAAAAGTTAACATTTCCATGTCATTAATATTGTCACCAAAGGCAATAACATCTTCGGCAGCTATTCCTAAAGAATGACACAAATGCTCCAAACCAAAGCCTTTATTGACTTCTTTTAAAATCACATCAATTGACTCAAAACCAGTGGCTACTGCACTGATATAGGGCAACTCCTCTTTAAGCCAGTCACTAGCAATCAAGACCTTATCAGGGTCAAAACTAGTTGTCACTTTAAAAATAGTGTCGTGATCCATGTCATCAATATGGTCAATCATTGTTACATTTTCATAAAAAAGCTGCATACGATCATAGTAAGCTTGAGGTGTGCCTTTAAGAATATAAGAAGCTTTCTCGCCAGAAAACAATAAGCCAGCCTGACTATAATAGGGGTTGCTCGCAATTTTTTGAGCCACTTCAGCGTATTGCATTTTTGTCATGGCATCTGAAAAAATAACCTTGTTTTGATACTGCACAACTGAACCATTTTCACCGACAACAGCAATTTGGTCTAAAACTTCAGCGAAGAGTTTATCAATAGCCAAAATAGAGCGGCCACTTGAAACTGTGAAAATAATGCCTTTTTCCTTTAATTTTGGAAGGAGTTTTGCTAGCCGTTCCTTATCATAGCAGCCATTTTCTTTCAGAAAAGTGCCATCCATATCGGTTGCTACTAATTTAATCATACCATCTAACCTTTTTCTTCTTAGGGAGACAAAATCCCCTCATTTTTCATTATTCTCATTATACCACAGAACACTACTGCAAATCACCCAAAAAAGACGTGTCGAATTGACACGCCTTTTACTTTTTAAAAGCTTGGTATAGTTTTTTGTATAATTCTTTCTTTTCTTTTTTCTGAGAATTCAACTCTTTTTTGCCATAATCAAAATTTGCTATCACAAATCCCTCATTAGCATTCGAAAAAGTGAAAAATTCTATTTCCATTAATTTATTATGTTTAGAATCTTCTACACTATTCCCTAAATTAGCGTTAAATTGTTTAACCTCTTCTTCACTAACCCCAAAGCCCATAGCAGCCCCATCTGCAATGATATTTGAAAATATCTCTTTTGAAGATGCTGCTTCTTTGACCGTGATTGGGTATATAGCTTCTGCTGTCTCTAATTCTTTTACTGTATTCCATTTTTTAGCATCACTAGAAGAAATTGTATAAACTGTTAACTCTACCTTAGGTTTATTAGGATTTTCTTTTTTTATGACTTGTTTTCCAATTAAGAAAAACGCGAGCAGGCCTGTTATTAGTATCAAAGTAATGCAAATTTTCTTTTTCATATCTTACTTCCTATATCTTTCATATCAATTATCACATCAACTTTATTATAGACAGCTGGGTCATGCGTTGCTATAATAACATATTTATTATCAGCTGTTTCATTCAATAATAACTTAATGATTTCTTTTCCAATCTTACCATCCAAAGCCCCTGTAGGCTCATCGGCTAAAATAACGTTGCGTGGCTTCATTAACATTCTGGCAATAGCTACACGCTGAGCCTGTCCCCCAGATAATTCATATATTTTCTGATGTAAATAGTCACTAGAAAGTCCTACTTTTTCAAGGACATCAGATATCATTTTTTTGTCTTTAGTGATAAGTTTCAAGTTATCATATACTGTTTGGTTTTCTATTAAAGAATAGTTCTGAAAGACATAGCCAATTGTATTTTTAAAGAATGTTCTTTCTTTTATTTTCCAAATATCCTGTTCATCAACTAAGACCTTTCCTTTGTCAATTTTTTCTAGTCTACCTATTATGTTAAGAAGTGTACTTTTCCCTGAACCAGAACCTCCAATCAAGGCGTAACTTTTTCCAGTTTCAAAGCTTAAATTTAAGTCTGTAAATATCTTTTTTGAGCCAAATGTTTTTGTCACATTCAAAATGTCAATTGTCATTATTCATCTCCTTTTAAAATTTGAGAATATTTTTCAGATAATTTTCTAAAACTTATTACTGCTGAGAAAATTAAAACCATTAAAGAAGCAAGGCCAATATACAAGAGCTCTATTTGTCCTGTCATAATATATGTCAACAGAATAACCATTGCAATGGTTATCATAAAGTATTTGAGGCTTGAAATGGCTATACGTGTTTTTGACAATCCTAAAATGATTTTTTTCACATAATCATTCTGTTTTGAAGCAATAAAGAGTTGAACATATTGATAAATGAGTAGAAATACAATACTGTAAATAATCTTCTGCAAGATTTTGGAAAGAAAAATTTGGTGTTCTAAGGATTGACTATTAAGTTTCACAATTTGGTAAACATCTACTGGATTCATTGAAAAATTCAAGTTAAGGCTTGAAGCATTAATTTTCTTTATTGCTTCAGGACTAAAAAGTGAGTTGTTTACAATATTACTAGCCAAAGAAAAATCATTGTTTGCTATCATTTTATCAGTGTCTAGCACAACTACTATATTAGTTTTGCTATCTGCTACACTTGACAACGGTAAACTCTCTTTACTTTTACGATCATTGTCTCCATTCTCATTGAAATAAAACATTTTTTTGCCATTAGGAATTAGTTGCACTGCAAGATTTGCTTTTGTATAGTTTGTTCCAGTAAACTGTTCTGCTACAACCGTATTCTCAATCGATTCTCTTTGTTCTTTAAATTTTTCAGGAATATAGATGCTTGCTACCTTATCATCTAAAACATGATAATTTGTGCCATTCACTTTATTTTGTAAGGTAGCACCTGTTTGATTGATATAAATCAGCTCTTTATTTACTTCTGGATGGCTTATCCCATCACTTTTTAATTGTTTATAAAAATCTTCGGCAAAATGCGACGTTTTCATATAATCTGGAATATATATCGAAGACGGTTTTATATATAAAAAATCTAGTTTTTTTAAGGCAGCAGCTATCTGTAGATACTGATTATCTGAATCACTTACTGCTCCATTTTTAGCTGAGTCACTTTCAATCCCCAAGAACTCTAGCCTTTTCCAGTCTTTTACTTTGTTCCATGGCTCTAAATGATTTATCTGTATGCTAATTCTGTATTGACTACTCTTTGTTTCTTGTAAAAAAATCCCTGAGACAATGATGATGCTAGAAATAATGACAAGCCATACGATAAAAATCAAGTTATTTTTTGCCTTGTTTTTGATAATTTCAATAGGTTTTTCACTCTTAATGGTCAGCCAAAATAGAAGAACGGTAATGAGGTCAATGATTTGAAATAGTATAAAATTTGTTAAAAGCATCGAAAAAAATAACTTGGAACTATAGGTCAAAAAACTGCCACCCAAAAAAGAACTGTAAGAAATCATCAACAAACTAGCCACAAATACTTCAAAGCTAAAAGAAATGAAATAATCTCTTTTTAAGTTGTATATCGGCAATCCTAAAGAGCGTCTTATCACTCCTTCTTTAATCTGTCTTGTTCTAACAACAAATAAAACTACTAATAAGGTCAAGTAAATGGATAGCATTAACAATAGCCTTAAAGTCCCAGTGAATTGTAATATTCCTCCTATATACCAAGGGTAAGCCATATAGACTGTTTGAAGTCCAGTAGTCCTAAGTGTTTCTAAACTATTTGTATCAAGTTTCCCTAAGGTATAATACATTCCTGTTATTGGTACAGACTTTAATTGTTCATCATTTGCATCATCGACATTTACATACTTCAACTGACCCGAACTCTGAACAATCGGCTTGTAAATAGTAACTTTTTTCGTTTTTGATAGTGTACTAATTCTTTTATAAATTTCTTTACTAGAAAGGTTACTTTTCCCTTGTATTGAAAAGGCACCATCAATTGGTAAAGGTACTGGTTTTTGAGTATCACTAATACTGACAACACCAACTGCAGCAATTATACAAAAGAAGAAAGCAATAACACCTAATTTTAATTTCATAAGCACCTACCTATAGTATAAAAGACCCTATAATATGATTGGGTCTTTAGCTCTCATAAACCATTTTTAACATTTAAAGTAATCCAATGTGCATTTAATTGAACATCATGCCAAGTTTTTTGTAAATTTGGTATTGCTCGCCCATATCTTTTGAGAATCGGATACCTTAATTGTTCCCCAAATATTAGTTACTGAATAATTTGAACCAAAATAATTGGAGACTTAACACAGGAATTAGAATACCCATAGCTATCACTTACACCATCATGCCATTCAGCAATAATTGGATATGAAGCTGAATTTGACTTACTGCACTAACAAGATAAGCTGCAGCGGTAAATCCAAAACTTAAAGAGCTAACGGTTTATTACTAATTCTTTTTTCATATTACTTCTCCTTGAATTAAAGTATTCAAAGAATTCACCATTATTCAAACATAATACCATATTATGGCTTCAATTGTAAGATGCTAAATGTCTAGAAGCAGATAAGTACCTTACAGAAATTGTGGGGCAGGTCGTCGTTCAAAATGTTCTCTAATTTTAGAAACATGTCGTTAATCGTGATACCACTGAAATAAAGCTAAAATAAGACTATACTATCTCTCAAATGATTTATCGCATATTATTCTTTAATTTTTAAGGAAAAATAGAATCTTGTTACTCTAAGGTTTATCCCCAAAAAACTCAATCCATTATTCTCAAATACATAGTTTTATCTTATTACTAATATAATGGAAAAGATTAGATCTATTTCGTCTACTCATTCATAATAACTAACTCCAGTCTAGCATTTTCTAAAACCAGTCTAATAGTTAAGAATAGACAAGTAAAAGAAGAGACAAAAAATCCTTGCTAAAACATTTTACTTGAATGTGCCGCTATGGCTGAAAACAAACCCCCTTGGAAATAATGTCATCCAAGGGGGAGGTATTCTATTGTAGCATTTTGCTTACTACTAATGTTATTTGGCTTTCTCTTCTTTCTGTTTCCTAAGCTAAAAACGTTAAGTCTTTTGAATCTTTCAATTTTACTGAGACAATTTTGGAGACCCCTGATTCTTGCATGGTTACCCCATAAATACTATCAGCAGCAGCCATGGTTCCCTTACGGTGTGTCACGACAATAAATTGACTATTCTTATCAAAACGGTTTAAATAATCTCCAAAACGTTTAACATTAGCCTCATCTAAAGCTGCTTCAACCTCATCCAAAATGACAAATGGAATGGTCTTAACACGGATGATTGCAAAAAGTAAGGCAAGTGCTGACAAGGCTTTCTCCCCACCTGACATTAGGTTTAAGGACTGAATCTTTTTACCTGGAGGTTGAACTGAAATCTCAATACCTGCCGTTAACAAGTCACCATCTGTTAACACCAGATCCGCTGAACCGCCACCAAACATTTGTGTAAAGGTTTCCTTAAAACTGTCACGAATTGCTTCAAAAGTCACTTTAAAGCGCGCCTTCACTTCACTATCCATACTACCAATGGTCTCAAGTAACATGTTTTTAGCTTTGTTTAAATCGGCTTTTTGGCCATTTAAAAACTCAAGGCGCTCCGCAACTTCCTCATATTGAGCAATGGCATCACTATTGATAGGACCCAAAGCCTTGATTTTTTTCTCAAGCTGACGCAAATGCTGACGTGCTGTTTCTAACTCCTCCAAAACACTTGTAAAAACAAGAGCCTCATCAAAAGTCATTTGGAAATCTTCAGCCAATACTCGAGCAAAACTCCTTAGTTTATCAGTGACTTGTTCCAGCGCGGCTTCTAATTTCGTTTGCTTACGAATATAACTTTCATTTTTTTCAAGTTCTTTGCCGAGTTTCTCTTCGATTTCCTCAAGCTGCGCTTGATAATCCTCATTTTCAAAACGTAACTGAACTAGCCGTTGTTCCACTAACTGTTTACGATTGGCCACTTGAATAACTTGATTCTTCAGGTCTGGTAATTGGTGACGCTCTTCTTCTGAAATCTTGCTGTTCAGCAAACTCTCTAACGACTCAATAGCAGACTCTGTCTCAACAATAGCTTGCTTTAAGCGAGTTATATCTGAAGACTCAAAGCGTTTTTCATTGAGAAGGTCTCGTTCTTGCAAACGAGCTTGAGAGAGAGTCTCAGATAAGCTAGCTTTTTTATCATTAATGCTATCTTTGTTCTCTTTGATTTGTTCAATCTCAAGTGTCAAAGCTTCTTTTTTCACTCCAAGTTTAGCTAATAAAGCTTCAAGCTCAATCTTTTCTTGATCAAAATGATTGGAATGTTCTTCACTTTGATCTTCTGTTAAAGCTCGGTATATTGCTTTAGTATCTAATAAACTTTCTTGAAGTTGTTGGAAATGAAATTCAGCCTTTTGCTCTTGCATACGAGCCGTTTCTCCCGAAACTTTCAAGACTTCTAATTGCTCTGTTTGAGCCATCAACTGGTCTTTAAGCTTCGCAACAGCTTTTTCACTGACTTTCAATTGTTCAGAAATCGTTTCAATGTCCTTTTGGATTTGCTCTAATTCAGGCTTAATAAAGGTACTATTGTTTTGACGATTTGCACCACCAGCAAATGAACCACCCGGTCTTAGCTCCGTTCCATCCAAGGTTACAATTCTCACTTTATACTGCAAACGTTTAGCTGCGCTATTAGCATGATCAATCGTATCAAAAATAAGTGTTGTTCCAAGTAGATTTTTGAAAATATGAGTAAGATGCTTTTGATAGCGAACAAGTGACTCTGCCGTTCCCAAATAGCCTTGACAAGATTGCAAGACCCTTAGGTGTTGATCTGATAAGTGACGCTCTTTAATGGTCGTTAATGGTAAAAAGGTTGCTCGACCTTGACGGTTTTTTTTCAAGAAAGCAATTGCAGCTTTTGCAGCTGCTTCATCAGCAACAATAATATTTTGGCTACTCGCTCCTAAGGCAATTTCTAAGGCAACTTGATAATCTTTATCAAAACTTAAGTGCTCACTAACAGCTCCTAAAATACCTTCTAATTGACCAGCATGCTGTAAAACAGAACGAACCCCCGCGTAGAACTGACTATGATTTTTTTGAATGGCTTCTAAACTTGCTTTGCGGGCTTCTTTTGCTTTTTTCTGATCAAGAATATCAAATAAGCGAGATTGTTCTTGCTGATAAGTTTGCTCCTGAACTTTGATAGAACTTGCTAAAGTCTGATAGTCTGTTAGCAATTGTGCAACTGTTTCTTGTTTTTCTTGATAGTCAGCCTTTATGTCATCAAATTCTGTTGATAGACGATCTAGCTTTTCTTTAAGATCACGTTCTTCTTGAGCTTGAAGTTCCTTGGTTTGACTTGCTTTTTCCATGTCAGAATGCAAAACAGTTAAGCGATTTGACAGTCTTGCTTCTTCTTGCATTAAAGCAACAAAATCTTCTCGTAAACTTTCAATCAACTGATCCGGATCACTTGAAAAACGCTCTAATTCTTGACTCGTTTCTGATACTTTATTTTGCACATCCACTAAAGTTTCGTCCAACTGAGCCACTTTCTCTAACTTTTCTTCATGGTCATGTTGGTATGTGCTTAACTGACTTGTTAATTGATGAAGTCGGTCATTAGCTTCTGCTTTTTTCTCTTTTTTCTGATTGCTTTCTAAGGTGATAAGATCAATTTGACGCTCTAAATCTGATAGGAGTTTTGTTAATTCCAGCAAATCAGCTTGTTTAGCCTCTGTTTCAGCCAATAATTGTTGACGTTTTGATTTTAAAACTTGATTGTCGTGTTCTAATTGGTTTCTGTTATGATGGTATTCAGAAAGCTCCGTTTGCAAGCCCTCAAGTTCTACTTCTTTTTGAGCCTGAAGAGCTTTATTGCTTTTAATATCTGATACCAAAATATCCAACTGCAATTGCTTACGTTCTTCTTCTAAAACTTGGAATTCTTTAGCAACCTTAGCTTGTTTTTCCAAAGGGGCTAATTGATTTTCCAACTCATAAACAATATCATCTAGTCGGTCTAAATTATCTTGTGTTTGATTTAATTTGCTCTGTGTTTCTTTTTTACGATTTTTGTATTTTAAAACACCAGCTGCTTCTTCAAAAATGGCACGTCTTTCTTCTGGTTTGCTGTTGAAAATCTCCTCAACTCGCCCTTGAGAAATGATTGAAAAGGAATCACGGCCAAGCCCGGTATCCATAAACAAATCATGAATATCACGAAGCCTCACTTTTTTTCCGTCAATCATGTAGTCACTGTCACCATTACGATAGATGTGTCGTTCCACGCGAATTTCTTTAGCCGCATCTTTTATAAAAGCATCACTATTATCTAGGACAACAACAACCTCAGCATAATTAAGGGGATTACGATTTTCTGTACCAGCAAAAATAATATCTGGCATCTTGCCACCACGCAGACTCTTGGCACTTGATTCTCCTAAAGCCCAACGTAAACTCTCTGTGATGTTACTTTTACCTGAACCATTTGGTCCTACAACTGCAGTGACGCCTTTATCAAATTCAATCTTTGTCTTATCAGCAAAGGATTTGAAACCTTGCATTTCAATTTTCTTTAAAAACATTTAGTCCTCACTCAATTGGCTCAAGGCATTTTTAGCCGCATCTTGTTCTGCTAATTTTTTGGATTTACCAAGCCCTTGACTAATAAATTCATTATTGGCATAGACAGCAACTTCGAATTCCTTAGCATGTGCTGGGCCAGATTCCTTAACCACTTGGTAATCAATTAGAATATCTCCTTGGGCCTGTAGGATTTCTTGCAAGCTTGTCTTGTAGTCTTTAACACGTTCAAATTTTCCTTGTTCAACCTGTGGAATCATTACCTGATTAAGAAAACGACGCACCTCATCTACACCCTTATCCAAGAGCAAAGCACCTAGAAAGGCTTCAAAAAGATCACCTAAGATGGTATCACGATTACGACCACCAGATTTTTCTTCTCCTTTACCAAGTTTAATATAAGTATCAAAGGAACAAAAGCGTGAAAAACCTGCTAGACTCTCTTCACGAACAATCATAGAGCGTAATTTAGAAAGATCACCTTCAGCTTTTTTAGGGTATTTAGCAAAAAGATATTCTGAGATAATGAGCTGAAGAACAGCGTCTCCTAAAAATTCCAAACGTTCATTATGTGAAATGTTTAGGAGGCGATGCTCGTTGGCATAAGAGGTATGTGTAAAGGCTGTTTCCAGCAGACTTTTATTTGAAAAACGGATTTGAAATGAGGCTTCTAAGAGGGCTTCTAACTTTTTCATAATTTCTCCTTTTTTGGTAGTCAGTAACAGACTATTCTAGTATACCAAAAAACCAGCTATAAGGCTTGCTTTAGCTGATTTTTTAGAAAGTAATTCCATTTTTTAGATATCCGATAAAGGACAGGCAGTATCAGGTGAGGTATCAAAAACAGTAAATTGTGACCCTAAAGGCAAATCTGCCATTGCTAACTGATTTTCCATGGTCATGTGCGCTAATTCTTTGATATTATTTTCTTTACTTAAATGCCCCAAAAAGATTTTTTTGGTCTTATTTCCCATACTGCGTATCATAGCTGCCGCACCGTCTTCATTTGACAAATGACCTTGATCCGATAAGATTCGCTGTTTGAGACTCCAAGGGTAAGAACCTGACCTTAGAATTTCGATATCATGATTGGATTCAATCAAGTAAGCATCAGCGTTCTCGATGACACCAGAAAGCCTATCACTAACATAACCTGTATCTGTTAACATGACAAAGGATTTCCCATCTTTCATAAAACGGTAAAATTGAGGATCAGCAGCGTCGTGGCTAACACCGAAACTCTCGACATCTAAATCCCCGAAAGTCATCATCTTATCTCTTTCAAAGACGTGTTTTTGTGCCACATCAATCTTTCCAAGCATCTGACGGTGATCAATCATTTGCCATGTTTTTGAATTGGCGTAAATATCAAGGTTATATTTGCGAGCTAGAACACCAACTCCCTTGATATGATCTGAATGCTCATGTGTAATTAATATGGCGTCTAAATCTTCAGGAGAGCGGTCTATCTCAGCTAGCAAGCTGGTTACTTTTTTTCCTGTTAAGCCTGCATCAACCAATAATTTCTTCTTAGGTGTTTCAATATAGAAGCTATTACCTGTCGATCCAGATGCTAAAATACTGTATTTAAATCCTACTTCTTCCATAAATTAGTCTATATCATCCTCCCAATCATCTTCTCCATCTGTCATCACATCTTTTTCATATGGCAAGACAATGGTAAATGTAGAGCCCTTGCCATAGTCACTTTTTGCCCAAATAAAGCCATTGTGTTGCTTAATAATTTCTTTTGCAATAGCCAAGCCTAAGCCAGTACCACCTTGGGCGCGACTTCTAGCCTTATCAACACGGTAAAAAAGATCAAAAATCAATGGCAAGTCTTTTTTAGGTATGCCCAATCCTTCATCAGAAATAGAGATAATCAATTGCGTGTCAGTAGTTTTCATCTTAACACCAATCTTTCCACCATCTGGGGAATACTTAATGGCATTGTTAAGAATATTTTCAATGACTTGTGTCATTTTATCATTATCAATCTCAACCCATACAGATGTAATGGGATAATCTCGAATAATTTCATAGCTTTTCCCTGCAACTGTATTTTGCGTTTTAACCAAGTCAAAACGGTTTAAAATAGAGGTCATAAAGGCTGTAAAGTTAGTCATTTCAACAGCTAAGGTCGTTACATTATTGTCAATTCTTGATAAATTCAAAAGATCAGAAATCATCCGCATCATACGATTTGTCTCATCTAAAGAAACCTTGATAAAATTGGGGGCAATTTCTTCTTTTAAGGCACCTTCATCCAAAGCCTCTAAATATGACTTAACAGATGTTAATGGCGTTCTTAATTCATGACTAACATTAGAAACAAAGAGACGACGTTCTCGTTCTTCTTTTTCTTGCTCGGTCATGTCATGTAAAACGACAACTAATCCTGAAATAAAACCACTTTCACGGCGATTTAAGGCAAAACGCAATCTTAAGGTTATAAATTCTCCCATTTCATCACGTCGGTTTAAGGTCACAACAGGTGTTTTAGACACTAATTCCCGATAGGTGTAAGGAGTGTCATTATCAAGTAAATCTGTAATGTTTTTTTGCAGAGCTTCTTCACGGCTTAAATTCAATTGTTTTTGTGCTGTTTCATTAATCATCAAAATTTGACCTGATCGGTCAGTTGCCAAGACACCATCGCTCATATAGGCAAGAATACTGGCCAAACGATTTTTTTCCTGGGCTAAATTTTCATGGCTTAAGCGAAAAACATCTGATAAGTCGTTTAACTGTTCAGACAGCTCCATTAATTCAATATCTGCCTTTTGATTAATGTCATCAGTATAACGACCATTAATCAAGTCCCGTATTTTATGGCTCATTTGTCTAATAATCTTAGCGTTTCGATAATCACGAAGAGCCAAGTGGACAAAATAAACAGCAACAAAAATAAGAAGAGACAGAATTGCTAATTCAAATAAGGATAAGTTACCAATAATATCTTTAGTCATGTGATTTCATGTAGTATCCAACTCCTCGTCTTGTCAAAATATATTCAGGACGGCTAGGAGTATCTTCGATTTTTTCTCGCAAACGACGTACCGTTACGTCAACTGTTCTAACATCACCAAAATAATCATAGCCCCAAACAGTTTCAAGCAAATGTTCACGAGTCATTACTTGCCCAATATGGTTGGCTAAGTGATGCAATAATTCAAATTCACGGTGGGTTAACTCAACCTCTTGACCATGCTTTTTAGCTAAAAAGGCATCTGGCAAGATTTGAAGGTTGCCAATCGTTAACTCTTGATTACCAGCTGAGGCATTTTCTTCAGCAACTGCTGTTTCGATGGTTTCTGTACGGCGCAAATGCGCCTTAACACGAGCTAATAGCTCACGATTAGAAAATGGTTTTGTCACATAGTCATCTGCACCAATTTCAAGACCGATGACCTTATCAAACTCACTATCTTTTGCTGATAACATAACAATTGGAATGTGGCTTGTTTTACGAATTTCTTTAGCAACTTCTAAACCATCCATTTCAGGTAACATCAAATCTAAAATAACCAAGTCTGGTTTTTCTTCTTCAAACAAGGTAACTGCTTCACGTCCATCAAAAGCTGTCACCGTTTCATATCCTTCTTTTGTTAAATTAAATTTGATGATATCTGAAATCGGTTTTTCATCATCAACTATAAGAATTTTCTTCATAATTAATTCTCCCATATGCTTTTTTTATTTGCACTATTGCTTCAAAAGCTATCAATCATAGTGCCTTAACATATTTGTGTCCTTACAATTATACCAAATTATCTGAGCAAATGACAATTCTAGCTATAGAAAGGCTAAAAAATAACATCTTACTCTAAAGATTCTGAATTTATTGACAACAAAGTGACCATATGATAATATACAAATAGTTTCCTACGTAAGGAAACCTCACATAAAAATAAAAGGAGAATACTATGGCCTTAATCGAATTTAAAAATGTCGAAAAATACTACGGGGATTACCACGCTCTCAAAAATATCAACTTAGAGATCGATAAAGGTCAAGTTGTGGTACTCTTAGGCCCGTCAGGCTCTGGAAAATCAACTCTAATCCGAACAATTAATGCCCTTGAGAAAATTGAAACAGGAAGCCTTCTCGTTAATGGTAAAGAAATTGTTAACAAATCAGCCAAAGACCTGGTATCCCTACGTAAAGAAGTTGGCATGGTTTTCCAGCACTTCAATCTTTACCCACATAAAACAGTCTTAGAAAACGTCACATTAGCACCTATAAAAGTTCTTGGCTTATCCAAAGCTGAGGCAGAAAAGATTGCTGAGAAATATTTAACCTTTGTTAACATGTGGGATCGAAAAGATTCCTTCCCATCCATGTTATCTGGTGGTCAAAAACAAAGGATTGCCATCGCCCGTGGTTTGGCCATGAATCCAGAGATTTTACTCTTTGATGAACCAACTTCTGCACTTGATCCTGAGACAATTGGTGATGTTTTAGCTGTTATGCAAAACTTAGCTGCAGATGGCATGAACATGATTGTTGTTACACACGAAATGGGATTTGCCCGTGAAGTTGCTGACCGCATCATCTTCATGGCTGATGGAGAAATTTTAGAAGACACAACAGATGTTGAAGGTTTCTTTGATCATCCTAAAGACCCAAGAGCCCAACAATTCCTAAGCAAGATTATTAACCATACCAGCGAGAAAGTCCAAGCCAAGAAAAAAATCAGAGTTAAAAAGGAGGTCAGTGAATGAAAAAATTCAAAACAATTCTAATACTCTGCTTACTAACTCTTTGTAGCTCTTATCATTTTTCATCTGTCAAAGCAGATGAAAACATGCTCTTATCTAGTGAAGCACTGCAAAAAATTAAAAAATCTGGCAGCTTGAAAATTGGTGTTAAACAGGACGTGCCAAATTTTGGATATTATAGTGCTGACAGTGGACAATATGAAGGCATGGAAGTTGATATTGCAAAGAAAATTGCAAAGTCCTTAAAGGTTAAGCCTGAATTTACAGCTGTTACTGCACAAACCCGAGAAGCCTTACTTGATAATGGTCAACTTGATATTATCATTGCAACTTACACTATCACACCCGAGCGTCAAGCTAACTACTCATTTTCAAAACCTTACTATTTAGATGAGGTTGGCTTTTTGGTCAATAAATCTGGACAAGCCAAAACCATTAAAGATCTCAATAACAAAACAATAGGTGTTGCCCAAGGCTCCACAACAAAAGCTGCAATTGAAGAATATGGCAAAGCTAACCATTTAACCTTTACCTTTGTCCAACTGGGTTCTTACCCAGAACTTGCTATTTCTCTTTATTCTAAACGGATACAAGCTTTTTCCGTTGATAAATCAATCTTGTCGGGTTACAAAAGCAAGCAAACCAAAATCCTTTCACAAGGTTTTAATAAACAATCATATGGTATTGCAAGCACTAAAGCTAACAAGGATGTCACACGTTACATCAACGAACTCATCAGCAAGTGGGAAAAAGATGGAACACTTCAAAAAATCTACAAAACCTATGATTTAAAACCAGCAAAAGCTGATAACAAGTAAGAAAGGCGTTTTATATGACATTATTAGCAGTTACAAGTCCATTTGCACTTTCAAGGTGGCATGCTTTTTTTGACAATAGTGGTATCTTTTTTAAATCCTTTCTCTATACCTTAAGCATGTCTGCTGGTGCTTTACTTCTAGCCCTCATCCTTGGTGTTTTGTTTGGAGCAATGTCTACTTCTAAAAAACCAATTCTAAAAGGCCTTGCCCGTGTCTATGTGGAACTTTATCAAAACACTCCCCTTTTAGTTCAGTTTGTTTTTGTCTATTACGGCTTAGCTATTATCTCAAACGGTGCAATCATGATTTCAGCCTTCTTCACTGCTGTACTCTGTGTTGGAATTTACCATGGTGCCTACATAGCTGAGGTTATCCGTTCTGGAATTGAAGCTGTGCCTAAAGGGCAAACGGAAGCCGCATTATCTCAAGGTTTCACCTATGAACAAACCATGAGTCTCATTATTTTGCCACAGGCTGTGCGCACTATCTTACCACCTATGACAAACCAGATTGTTAATCTAATCAAAAACACTTCTGTGGTAGCCATCATCTCTGGAGCTGACATTATGTTTACAGCTAAGGCTTGGGCATATGAAAGCACCAATTACGTTCCAGCTTTTGCAGGAGCAGCTATTTTATACTTTATCATGTGCTTCCCGCTCGCTAACTGGGCTCGCCGTAAAGAAGAAGCCAACAAAAAAATGTATTCCGTTTAGAAAGGGGAAAGTCCTATGTCATCACTATTTAGCACATCTAACCTTTCCTTCATTCTAGAAGGACTTTGGTTAACCCTCTACATTTCACTGCTTTCCATTTTACTCTCAACCGTATTTGGAACCCTTCTTGCCATCATGCGAAATGGTAAAAATAAAGCCTTAAAATTGATAGCAAGCATTTACATTGAATTTGTCAGAAATGTCCCTAATCTCCTGTGGATTTTCATTATCTTTTTGGTCTTTCAAATGAAATCAACCCCAGCTGGTATTTGTGCCTTCACAGTTTTTACCTCTGCTGCCCTAGCAGAAATCATCCGTGGTGGCCTTAATGGCGTTGATCATGGCCAAACCGAAGCAGGACTTTCGCAAGGAATGACTGCAAGCCAAGTCTTTCTAATCATTGTCTTCCCACAAGCCTATCGTAAAATGCTCCCTGCTATTATTTCCCAATTTGTAACCGTAATAAAGGACACATCACTTCTTTATTCTGTCATTGCTATACAGGAACTTTTTGGAAAAAGTCAAATCCTCATGGGGAAATATTTCCAAGCTAAAGAGGTCTTTGCACTTTATGCCTTGATTACCTTAATCTATTTCCTTATCAATGTAAGCATTTCAATGTTCTCTCGTCGCTTGGCTAAAAAATGGGCACAAGCCAACTAAAACAACCTCCCTTGTTGAACAACAAGGGAGGTTTTCATTATTTCATAAAAGGGAGACACTTTGCCAATCTAATGCCCCATTTTAGTCTGCGACTTTGTCTTTTAACGTTAGCATAACTGCTACGACCCTTGTAAGAATACATTCCTCTTCTATTAAAATAGGAATTTTGAAAATCATCACTTTCTTTATTCAACCATTTTTTCATAAGCCACTTTGGAGACCGATACCCTTTTGATATGCGGTTTCTAAAGATAGGGTCATGCTTACGAATCGGATCAACATCTAAATCCCAATGCCTCTTGCCATCCGTCCCATAGTTGAAACTTGCACCATTAACAACACCATTTTCAGTGATGATTTCAGCATCCACTTCATTTAAAAAAGAACCTTGACTATCTAAAATAAACTCCGTATGAAAGTTCATCAAAATTTTTAAATTGTAAGAGATTTTGTTATCAGGAAAGATAACCTTACCATCTTCATATTTTAATTTATTGTGCAATCGAGCAGAGTCCATAAGGGTATAATCACGGGATTTCCGCCAAAAGAAGGGCCCTTTTTTAGTCTTTAAATATCGGATTAGAGCTTTCCTGTCTGACTCACCAGCATCTTTAAAATGCCTTCTAATATATTGGACTTGTTGGCTCGAAATAAGGTATCTGAATTGATGCAGTCGCCTCTCCAATTGCCCATCAGCTCCTAAAGTCCTCTCCGGAAAAGCCCGATCAACCAAGTCTGCCAATTGTGACCAAAATAAATGATCTGCAGCCAAGTCAGGTGAAAAATGCTTTAAAAGCCTTTGTGTTTCAGAAATTTCCCCAGACAGTTCAATAGGCATATCCGCAAGAGTCATGACAAATTCCAGTAACCATTTAGGCTCTTTTTGAGCATAAACACACTGCCAAAATGCCAAAAACTGAGGAGAGCCAATTCTAAAATCAATAGATTTCTGCTTAGCAAGAGTCATTAATTCTTCTTTAGTCAATCCCAAACGACTTAACTTTTTTAATTGACAATAACGCTTTTCTAGTTCACTTTGATGCATGTCGCCCTCCTCTCATTACGCCTCATTATAACTGAATTTTTGAAAAAAAACACTAAAAAAAGACCCTCACAAGGTGAAGGTCTAAAATTTACATCATTGCAAGAATAGCTTGATAAATAAGTGCTCCAGCTACACCACCAATAATTGGACCCACTACTGGAATCCAAGCATATGACCAGTCAGAGTCTCCTTTATTTGGAATTGGTAATAAGGCATGTACAAGACGTGGACCGAGGTCACGCGCTGGATTAATGGCATAACCTGTTGTTCCACCAAGTGAAAAACCTACAGCCGCAACAACAAAACCGACAATTACTGGACCAAAGCCAGCAGCCACTTTGTTCGGACCAATTGCCATAACTGTAATAACAAGTACAGCAGTTCCAATAGCTTCACCTAGAACATTTGACCAGGTATGACGGATTGCAGGACCAGTTGAGAAACAAGCTAGAATTGTTCCTGAATCTTCAGTTTCTTTCCAATGTGGGAAATAATGCAAGTAAAGCAAAATTGCACCCAGCATTGCACCAATAAATTGGGCTAAAAGATAGATTGGTACTTGACTCCAAGGTAGAGAGCCAATAGCTGCCATTGCAAGTGTTACTGCGGGATTTAAATGGGCACCACTCATAAAGCCACTAATGTAAACTGCAACAGTTACTGCCATTGCCCAACCAAGAACAATTGCAATCCAACCACTGTCTTTGGCCTTAGATTTCCCTAATAAACAAGCTGAGACAACACCATCACCTAGTAATACTAAAACTAGGGTTCCTAAACATTCTCCGATAAAATTCATTTTATCTTCTCCCTTATTTTTTAATTTCTAACTCTTTTAATTGCTCCAGAACAGCGTCTTTTTCAAGTCCAGCCTGTATTAAAGCAGCAGCAGTATAGGTCCCTTCTACAAATGGGACATTTACAATCGTGATGGCTTTTTCTGAAAAATCTTGAACCATCTCAAGATTCATACGTGCAGAGCCAAGGTCATAAAAGGCCAATAAATCTTCCTTAGGATTTTCTGAGACAATAGCCTCAACACGTTCAAAACTTGTTCCAATACTTCCGTCTTCTAAACTACCAACATAAGTGATAGAGACGTCTTTAGCGACTTCTGAAATCAAATCAACTAAGCCTTGAGCTAAGTGTTTTGCATGTGAAACAATAATAATTCCTGTCTCTGACATTATTTCACCCCCGCTTCAATCATGGCTGAAAAGAGTAAAGCAGATGAGTATGAACCTGGATCGATATGACCAACAGAGCGTTCTCCAACATAAGAAGCACGTCCCTTAGTTGCTACAATATCTTTTGTCGCAAGAGCTAAAGACATAACGTCATCACTAGTAACATCACCTTCTTCAAGTTTTGCAATCATAGGCTCCCAGACATCAACCATTGTCTTTTCTCCTAGCACAGCCTTCCCACGTTTTTTTATCATGTCAAGACCTGCGCTAAGTAATTGAGCAGGGCTTGCATCGACATCTGCTTTAGCCATTCCCATAAATGCAGAGCCATAAAGAGGACCAGAAGCTCCTCCAACCTTGCTCAATAATTGCATGGCTACAATTTTTAAGATTTCACTTGAGTCTGAAAACTCCTTACCTTCAATGCCAGCCATTACTGCTGCCATGCCACGAGCCATATTACCACCATGATCTCCATCACCAATTGGTGTATCTAGTTCACTGAGGTAATCTTTATTTGCGACAATTTTATCATTAAAGAGACTAATCCATTTGAGTGTTTTTGTAACGTCCATAAGTCCTCCTTACCAAGCTGCTGTTACAACAGCTGCATCAAGGGCATCACGCCATGATTCTTCTTCTAGTTTCAATAATGTCACTGACAAACCAGCCATATCAATTGAGGTCATGAAGTTACCAATTTTCTTGTAAGAAACATCAACACCTTTTTCAGCCAAAAGTTTTGCGACATCATTAGCAAAAACATATTGTTCCATCAATGGAGTACTTCCTAAACCATTGATTAGCAAGGCATATTTTTCTCCCTCAGCCATTTGGAAGCTATCAGCTAATTTGGTCACTAGCTCATCAGCAAGTACTTTTGAAGCTTGCATTTTTTCTTTTTTATAGCCTGGTTCACCATGAATACCAACACCATATTCAAATTCGTCATCTTCTAGAACAAAACCTGGTTTACCAACTTCTGGTACAGTTGCACCTGATAGAGCTAGACCAATTGTTTTAATATTTGGCACTAATTTATCAGCTAATGCTTTAATATCAGAAAGTGATTTTCCTTCGTCAGCAGCTTGTCCTAAAATTTTATGAACCAAAATAGTTCCTGCAACCCCACGGCGACCTTGTGTGTATAGACTATTTTCAACAGCAATATCATCATCAACAACAACACTTGCTACTTCAATACCTTCCATTTCAGCTAACTCTTGTGCCATCTCAAAGTTCATAATGTCACCTGAGTAGTTTTTTATAACCATGAAGACACCGGCACCTTCATCAGCAGCTTTAATAGCTTCTAAAATTTGATCAGGTGTTGGTGATGTGAAGACAGCTCCACAAATAGCTGCTGACAACATCCCTTTTCCAACAAAACCAGCATGTGATGGTTCATGACCTGAACCACCTCCAGAAATCAAGCCAACTTTACCAGTTTTTTCGGCTTTACGTACGATAACATCAAAGCCATCTAGTCTTTCAACTAAATCAGAGTGCATAAATGCTAAACCTTCTAGCATGTCATCAACAATTTGAGTTGCCTCATTCATAATTTTTTTCATTTGTGTTTCCTCCAATTTTTGTTTACGCTTTCATTTTAGAACAGATTCTTAAAATTTGTAAGGGACAAATTTCAAAATGTGTCCATTTTCTTTTCCATTTCGCTTTGTTACAGTATAATAGAAACAAGTAAAATCATTGGGAAAGGAAGCATTAATGGCAAAATCATTAATCACTAAAAAAAGAATTGCCAAGGCCTTCAAAAAACAATTAGAAGTCAAGCCTTTTGATAAAATATCTGTGGTTGATATAATGGACTATGCCCAAATTAGAAGACAGACTTTCTACAACCACTTCCTGGACAAATATGAATTATTAGACTGGATTTTTGAAACCGAATTGCAAGAACAGGTCACCAATAACCTCAACTACATTTCAGGTTTTCAACTCTTAGATGAATTAGTCTTTTATTTCAGCCAAAACCGCTCCTTTTATGCACAATTATTTGATATCAAAGGCCAAAATGATTTTTATTCCTATTTTGGTGATTACTGCAACATTTTAATGGAGAAAATCATTTCTGAATATGAAGAAAAAATGACTATTAGCATTGATAGTCATTACCGGACATTTTTAAAAAGCTATCATGCCAAAGCATTGGCTGATATCATTAAATCTTTTGTTACTATTAACGATTATCAGCCTCAAATGTCCTATATTAAAACGATTATTTTAACAAGTATTAGAAGCAACGAGGAATAAATATGGTTACTATCATCAACCAAAAATTAGATATGATTGATAATTATTATCAAGGCTTACTAACAGCCCACCCCCATTTGGCTCACTTAGAAGGAATCCCACTCATTTATAACAAGGCTTTTAATCCGAATAAAGTGCCAATATTATCTGGCGGAGGATCTGGTCACGAACCTGCCCATGCTGGTTTTGTCGGTGAGGGTATGTTAACTGCAGCAATTTATGGCGACATCTTTACTCCTCCTAGTTCTCAGGACATTTTAAAAGCTCTAAGGTTTCTTAATAAGGGAAAAGGAGTTTTTGTTATCATTAAAAACTTCGAGGCAGACATACGCGAATTTAGTCAAGCTATACATATGGCCCGTCAAGAAGGAATTTTAATCAAATATATCATCTCCCACGATGATATTTCAGTAGAACCTAAACGTAATTTCCAAATGCGACATCGAGGACTGGCTGGAACTATTTTTTTACATAAAATTTTAGGACAATTATCCAATAATGGTGCCAGTATAGAAGAACTTGAACGAACAGCTTTTCAGTTGGCAACAGAGATTGCTACCATTGGCTTTGCTACAAAATCAGCCAGACTTCCTAATGCGGCACTACCACTCTTTGAATTAGAAGAAAGTCATATTTCCTATGGTATTGGAATTCATGGTGAAGAAGGTTATCGAACCGTGCCTTTTCATTCATCTGAGCAGTTAGCTATCGAAGTTATCAACAAATTAAAAATGAAATTTCGCTGGCAAGAAGGCGAACACTTTATTGTTTTAGTTAATAATTTAGGCACAGCAACTGACTTGGAACAAGCTATTTTCCTCAATGACATCAACCAATTGTTAGAACTTGAAGGACTTACAGTTGACTTCGTTAAAAACGGGAAATACATGACAAGCCTTGATATGACGGGCATTTCAGTAACACTATGTCGTATAAAAAATGACACTTGGCTTGAAAGCCTTAAAGCTCCAACCAATGCATTTGCTTGGTAACTAAAAGGAAGTCTCATAACGAGACTTCCTTTTAGTTACAATAATTTCCCAATAATATAATAGACTGTGAAAATAAGTAATATGGTTAGTGCGAAAGCTTTAAAAATATCACGTTTAGAGACAATATTACCCTTCATTTCCTTTTCAACTGATAATTTTACAAAATAATTGATACTGTCAATAATTTTGTGTAAACACAAGAGTAGAGTTTTTGAATATTAGTCAAATAAGCTATCAAGTGTGTCAAAACATACTCCGAATCCTTTATGAATACGAGCTCCGAACTTAATGTTATAGTCTTCGAAAATACTTACAAGGCATCGTTCTAAGGCTTCTTCATTTGGAAAAACCACCCTCTTCTTGCTTTGTCGCTTGATTTCTTTATTGAGTGATTCAATCAAGTTTGTAGAGTAAATACTAGACCAAATGTGATGTGGAAATTGATAGAAAGTTAGGAGATTTTCAGTTGTTTCAAGTGATGTCATAACCTTTTTGTAACGAGGTTTCCACTCAGAAACAAATTGTTCCAATAATTTAATAGCCTCCTGTAAATTTGTGGCACGATAAATCTGCTTGAACTGATTTAGAATAGGTGCCCTATCTACTCGTTTGACCTTACTGGAGATATTGCGACCAATGTGAACCAGACACCGTTGCTGTTTAGCCATTGGATAGGCTTGTTGGATGATTTGATCCACACCGTTAAGCCCGTCTGTAACAACTAGAGAAACTTGCTTAAGTCCTTGATTTTGTAGCCTCTTAAGAAGATCTGACCAAGAGACATTATTTTCATTAGGGGCAATCTCATAGCCAAGAACTGATTTATACCCTTCAGGCGTGATACCAAGTGCAATGTGAATACATTCTTTACTGACCGTACCTCGTCGCAAGGGTAAGTAAGTTCCGTCTAGATACAAGACTGAGTAGTTAGTTTGAAAGGAACGCTCATGAAAGGCAGTGACACTTTCTTGAGTCACTTTTGTGATATTTGACACCGTTGCTGGACTGTAGTGGTGACCATACATGCGCTCAATAATGTCACTGATTTCGCGTGTCGTAACGCCAGTTTGATAGAGTTTAATCACCATCTCTTCCAAGTGGTCATCTCGTCTAGCATAAGATGGTAATAAAACTGGTGAAAACTCGCCGTTTCGATCTCTTGGAATGATTAAATTGACTAAGCCATACTTCGTTTCAAACTGTCGAGAGTAGGTCCCATTACGGCTATTACCTGTATTGTAACCTTCTTTTTTATATGGCTCATATCCAAGGAAAGCTGATAGTTCAACCTGCAAGAGATCATTCATAGCTATTTCTAAAGAGGATCGAAAGAATTCATCAATATCTTGTTTTTGCGCTAGGAAGTTAAGTAATTCTGTGGTAAACTGAGTCATGGGAATAAATCTCTTTCTAGTGAAGTGTCGTAACTCTACTATACAGGATTTATTCCTTTTTTGTGTTTACACAAGATATTTTACACTACCAAATAATTTGCAAAATAAAACGATGTTATTATAACACTATATAAGACGATATAGTTGAACATGTCATTATCTAAAAACCCAAATAATATTATCATTGGAAGGAAGATGCTACTAAATAGTATGCTAGAGTGTAAGGCATAGAATCTCAGTTTAAAACTATACCTACTAGTATCAATCCAAGAATGAAAAATAAACTGATAATGTTAAATAATCCATAAATATGAAATTTTTTTCTTAATAAGGCAATTTCTATCAAAAAAATATTAATCAATTAATTCACGCTCCAATTCATCTATCTTTCCGGTATTTTTCATATGTTTAGCAACTTTTCCATCTTTAAGATAGATATATTCATCGCAAATATCATTAAGATGATGTTATCCTTAAATCTTAGAGTCACTATTGTATAATTTAGACAAAGGACAAAAACATGAAAAAACGCTACTCAAAAGAATTTAAAGAAACCCTTATCGCCTTCTATCATTCTGGTCAATCCGTCACCCAGCTGTCTAAAGAATACGACGTGGCCCCTGCAACAATTTATAAATGGATAGACCTCTACTCTAAATCTAATGAAAGCTCCGTCTCTAAAGCTGATTTTCTAGAATTAAAAAGACAACTGGCTAAAGTTAAGGAAGAACGAGACATCTTAAAAAAAGTATTGACCATATTCGCCGAGAAAAAGAAGTGAGTGCTGCGGATATGGCTCAAACCATACAAACTTTAGCACTCAATGTCAGACTAAGCTGTCAACTCCTTGATGTTCCTGAATCAAGTTATTATGAACGGATTAACCGACATCCATCTAAAACTCAATTAAGGAGACAATACCTGTCACTCAAAATTTCTCAACTCTTCAATGCTAACCGAGGAATCTATGGTGCTCCTAAAATTCATCATCTTCTATTTAAACAAGGGGAAAAAGTCGGGTTAAAACTGGTACAGAAGCTAATGAAGCAACTTCAACTCAAGTCTGTAGTCATTAAGAAATTTAAGCCTGGATACTCACTAAGTGATCACATCAATCGAAAAAATCTCATACAGACTGAACCTACAAAGAAAAATAAGGTTTGGTCAACCGACATTACTTATATTCCTACTCAACAAGGATGGGCTTATCTCTCAACCATTATGGATCGTTATACTAAAAAAGTCATTGCTTGGGATTTGGGCAAGCGAATGACTGTAGAATTAGTGCAAAGAACTTTAAATAAGGCCATTAAATCACAAGACTATCCAGAAGCTGTTATTCTTCATTCTGACCAAGGAAGCCAGTATACGAGTCTAGAGTATGAAGAGTTGCTTAAGTATTATGGGATGACTCACTCTTTCAGTCGAAGGGGATACCCTTATCATAATGCCAGTCTTGAATCTTGGCATGGACATTTAAAAAGAGAGTGGGTGTATCAATTTAAATATAAGAACTTTGAAGAAGCCTATCAGAGTATTTTCTGGTACATCGAAGCCTTTTATAATTCAAAACGAATCCATCAAAGTTTAGGGTATCTTACACCTAATCAATTTGAAAAGGTAAGTGCTTAAAATAAATAGATTAAAATTCTACGTTTGTTACTCTAAAAACTTGACTTAACCTCAAGAGTATCAAGTATGTGTGAGGATATTATTATTGTTGTTGTTTTCTTTAACTTAAGTAGTAGACGTTTTAATTGAAAGATATAATTAACATCAATACTATTAAAGGTAGTGTAAAATATCTTGTGTAAACACAAAAAAGGAATAAATCCTGTATAGTAGAGTTACGACACTTCACTAGAAAGAGATTTATTCCCATGACTCAGTTTACCACAGAATTACTTAACTTCCTAGCGCAAAAACAAGATATTGATGAATTCTTTCGATCCTCTTTAGAAATAGCTATGAATGATCTCTTGCAGGTTGAACTATCAGCTTTCCTTGGATATGAGCCATATAAAAAAGAAGGTTACAATACAGGTAATAGCCGTAATGGGACCTACTCTCGACAGTTTGAAACGAAGTATGGCTTAGTCAATTTAATCATTCCAAGAGATCGAAACGGCGAGTTTTCACCAGTTTTATTACCATCTTATGCTAGACGAGATGACCACTTGGAAGAGATGGTGATTAAACTCTATCAAACTGGCGTTACGACACGCGAAATCAGTGACATTATTGAGCGCATGTATGGTCACCACTACAGTCCAGCAACGGTGTCAAATATCACAAAAGTGACTCAAGAAAGTGTCACTGCCTTTCATGAGCGTTCCTTTCAAACTAACTACTCAGTCTTGTATCTAGACGGAACTTACTTACCCTTGCGACGAGGTACGGTCAGTAAAGAATGTATTCACATTGCACTTGGTATCACGCCTGAAGGGTATAAATCAGTTCTTGGCTATGAGATTGCCCCTAATGAAAATAATGTCTCTTGGTCAGATCTTCTTAAGAGGCTACAAAATCAAGGACTTAAGCAAGTTTCTCTAGTTGTTACAGACGGGCTTAACGGTGTGGATCAAATCATCCAACAAGCCTATCCAATGGCTAAACAGCAACGGTGTCTGGTTCACATTGGTCGCAATATCTCCAGTAAGGTCAAACGAGTAGATAGGGCACCTATTCTAAATCAGTTCAAGCAGATTTATCGTGCCACAAATTTACAGGAGGCTATTAAATTATTGGAACAATTTGTTTCTGAGTGGAAACCTCGTTACAAAAAGGTTATGACATCACTTGAAACAACTGAAAATCTCCTAACTTTCTATCAATTTCCACATCACATTTGGTCTAGTATTTACTCTACAAACTTGATTGAATCACTCAATAAAGAAATCAAGCGACAAAGCAAGAAGAGGGTGGTTTTTCCAAATGAAGAAGCCTTAGAACGATGCCTTGTAAGTATTTTCGAAGACTATAACATTAAGTTCGGAGCTCGTATTCATAAAGGATTCGGAGTATGTTTTGACACACTTGATAGCTTATTTGACTAATATTCAAAAACTCTACTCTTGTGTTTACACAAAATTATTGACAGTATCCTATTAAATGGTTCATCTAAAATAATTAAATCATAATCATTGATAAAAATATTAACCATTGACAATTTTTTTGTCATTCCTTGAGATAAATCACTGATTTGAGTATTCCTTTTTTCTTGAAGTTGCAATTCGTCTAAAATTGTAGAACACTTTTTTTCTGATTTTGAATACTTTAAAATGATGTTGACAAATTCTTCAACCGACATATAATCAAATGGAACAAGATCAGATGATATGTAAAGTATTTTGTCCTCATTTAAACCACTAACATCAAAAGCATCACTTGCTACTAAAAAGCGTGACAACACGTTCATCAATGTCGTTTTACCAGCACCATTACTACCAATCAAACCCACAATTTGATTATCTGCTATTTCCATTTGGCTGATATCCAACTCAAAATTAGAATACTTATGAACAATCTTATTTATTTTCAAAACAATAACCTCTAACTTCTTTAAATACTTCTCCTAAACTAAATAAATCTATTTCCGACATTATTTTCTCCTTGCAACTCTTACATTTTAGTATATATACTACCACATTAATGTGATTAGAATTATTAAATTATGATTAACTTTAGAGGGACTATAAAAAGCAAGCACTAGAGCTTGCTTCAAATAAAAATAGATAGCGACTAATATTACATTTAATTCGTAATAAACTTATACAACTACTT
Organism: Streptococcus iniae; assembly: GCF_030732225.1. Lineage (NCBI taxonomy): Bacteria > Bacillati > Bacillota > Bacilli > Lactobacillales > Streptococcaceae > Streptococcus > Streptococcus iniae. The sequence continues at coordinate 1,448,216 of NZ_CP132230.1, forward strand.
GTTTGCTTTATTTACAAAATTTGCTCATAAGTCTAACTGCTTTCCCCTTTAAAAATAACTGAATACCTATTTTCGGCTATTTGAGACATGTTATGATCCAGCACTTTCATAAGCATCTAAGCCTTTTTTCCACAACTGCAAGGCTATACCTATGAACAATAGAGAGACTAGGCATAAGCCCCCGACATTAAATGCCGCATTTTCTCCTTTTAAAAAATAACTTGCTGGGTAATAGGCCGTAAAGGCAAAGGGAATAATAAAGCTAATTAACCAGCGTAAAAAGTGATTATAGATTGACATTGGGTATTTGGCGAAATCATTAAACATGTAAAAGATATAAGTCACAGCGCCAGATTGCTTTGTCCAAAAGGCAATACTTGCTGTTGCAATTTTTAAAGAAGTGTAAATCAGTGTTGCAAATGGGATGGAGACAATAAAAAGCATCATCTTTGTCAATGACCAGTCTATACTTGAAAAACTTGTAGACAATAAGAAGATACCTACAAGTAATTCACCCAAAGCATCTACTTGAAAGGTCTCAACCAAAACATGAAAGAGTGGACTAATTGGTCTAGTTAAATATTTTGAAAAGGCAACAGTTTTCTGTACAAGATTTATAAAGTGTTTTTATTAGACCGTTAATCTTTTGGTCATGGGCGTCTGATAGTTTAGACTACCATGAATGCGGTGGTGATTCCACCAGTGGACATAGTCCTTGGTTTTAAGGGCCAATTCTTCTAGCGTCTGGAAAGTTTCCTGGTGGACAAATTCTATTTTGAAAGCGCGATAGGTGCTCTCAGCTACGGCATTGTCGTAAGGACAACCTGCTTGACTAAGTGAGCGTTTGATATCAAAGGCTGTAAGCACATCATCTATCAAGGCATTGTCGAACTCTTTTCCTCTGTCCGAATGGAATATCTTGACCTTGGTCAGAGCGTAAGGAATACTCTGAATCGCTTGTTTCACCAGCTCTGCTGTCTTGTGCCAACCAACCGATAAGCCAATGATTTCACGGTTGTAGAGGTCCATAATGAAACAAACATAAGCCCAGCCATTACCGACACGAACGTAGGTTAAGTCTGTCACTAAAGCTTTTAGAGGCTTTTCTTGATGAAATTGTCTGGCTAAGTGATTAGGAATAGCTACCTCATTCTTACCTTTTGAATGTGGCTTGAAGACTGCTTTCTGATAAACAGATACTAAGTTGAGTCTGTGCATGATGCGACGAATCCGACGACGAGACCGCTGGATACCTTCATTTTCCAAACATTTCTTGATTTTCCTAGCACCGTATCTGGCCTTACTTTCGAGAAAAATAGCTTTGATATTTTCTTCAAGTTCCGCTTCAGAGACTGGTTTAACAGTCTTGTAGTAATAGCTAGAACGAGGAATGTTCAACCAACGACACATAGCTGAAATGCTATATTTATCCTTATTAGCAGTGATTACTTCTCTTTTCGTGCCATAATCACTGCCGCTTGCTTTAGGATATCTAGCTGCATTTCGAGTTCTTTATTGCGTTTTCGGAGTTCAATCAGTTCACGCTGTTCATCTGTCAGATTATCAATCGTTTTAAATGACCCAGTTGTTTTTGCCTGACGAACCCACTTATCGAAGGTTGATGGGGTTAACTCATATTCTTTGATAAGCTCACTTCGTTTCATCCCTGCATGGTGAAGGTCAACGATTTGTTGCTTAAAGTCATCAGTGAAGTGGCGACGTATTTTTCTAGACATCATATTCTCCTATTTTCTTTAGTGTAGAACACTTTATAAATTCTGTCTAGTTTAGTGTAACCGATTCAATTTATCAAAATCACCCTTTCGAACAAGTCTTTGACCCAAAGCCCAAAGGTTATCAAAAAAAAGATGATCTATACCTTTAGGAATTAAAGAAAAGCCATAGATAAAAGCAATTTCTTGGAATTTCCAACCTTCTAAGGATGGAATGTGCTGAAAAAGAACTTTCAAAAACAAAAGATTTAGCCCTTGCGTTAAAAAAACACCTAGAACCCCTACAAAAAAATCAACCTTATATTCCATAATTTGCTTGAGGTATTGTTTGATAAAAATAGCATGCATATGTTGGTATTTTCTCATCTTAACCTCCTTGAATAGTAATGTGTGATTGCACCTTTTTCCAAATTACTTGAGATAAAGCTATCATTACTAATAACCAAAAAACTTGAGTAAGTAAAGCCACAAGCAGTTCTGAACCTTGATATTTTCCAATAACTATCATGACAGGTGTATAAATTAAAGATGAAAATGGTAAAAAGCCTAAAATAGCTGCAATTACTTTAGGGAAAAAAACGAGTGGAATCAAACTGCCTGACATAAAGGCTACCAAAGAATTTTTCAATAAGTTTGACCCCCAAAGGTTTTTAAAAACAAATGCTGTAAAACCAAAACAAATATTAAAGTAAAAATTAATCAAAAATGCTAGGACTAGACTGATTAAATAAGAAAAGAGTGTCATAAGAAGCACGAATAGTGATTGTCCAGCAAAAAGTTTCATTATAACAATAAGTACTAAAAATGGTAGCCCAACACTCAAAAAGACAATCCACCTAAATCCAATCTCCATAAAAAGATAGGAAGTCGCAAAGTGAACGGGACGCAAAAGCCTCATGATAATAGAGCCATCTTTAACTTCTTCTCCTATCATGAAAGAACTATCTGATTTTGTCAGTAAATTGGTCACAAAACTCATGATAATATAAAGAGTCACATCGGCTAAAGTAAAGCCCTCAATCAGGGCTTGGTGGGAAGATTCAAAGACCGCTTTCCAAAGGTAAAAAGCGACAAAAGCCCCCATAACATCACCAATGCGATATAAAAAGAAGTTAACCCGATAAGTTATTAATTCTTGAATGCCAGCACTAATAAAAGGCTTGTAACGTTTCCAAAAACTAAACATCTTACAACTCCTTTCGGTAAAAACGACGAATAATATCCTCAATATCCACATCAGTCATTTTTAAATCTCTAACCACAAATTCAGCCATTGTCTTTTGAATGATATCTGCTGTATGGTAATAAGAACTGTCATATTGAATTTCTAACTGTAAGTCTTTACGGAAAACTTTGATATTTTGTAAGCTAGCAAAATGTGACTGACGATTTTCTTGACCTGGTGCCAATTCAAAGGCCAAACTTTTCATTTTTCCAAATTTCGCCTTAAGCTCAGAGACAGTACCGTCAAAAAGTTCTTGACCCTTATCAATCATAAAAATACGATTACAAAGTTGCTCAATATCACTCAAATCATGTGTGGTTAATAAAATTGTGGTATTTTCTTCTTGGTTAATATGAGTGATAGCTTTGCGAATATTATCTTTAACAGATACATCTAAACCAATCGTCGGTTCATCTAAAAAAAGCACCTTAGGGTTATGTAACAAAGAAGCCGCAATATCTGCTCTCATGCGTTGACCAAGAGATAAGGTTCGAACAGGGTCTTTAATAAAATCTCCTAAATCTAAAACCTCATTCAAGAAATCCATTCGCTTTTGAAAAGCCTTATCAGGCACATCATAGATTTCTTTTAAAACCGTATATGTCTCTTGTAAAGCTAAATCCCACCACAACTGTGTTCTTTGACCAAAGACAACACCAATATCCTTTACATAGTCTTGGCGATTTTCCTGAGGGATTTTACCATTAATTCTACAAAATCCAGAGCTTGGTTTTAAAATACCAGTTAACATTTTAATGGTTGTTGATTTTCCAGCACCATTTGCACCAATGAATCCTAATATTTGCCCTTCAGGTACTTCAAATGAAAGGTCTTTAACTGCTTCAAAGGTTTCTTTTTGTGGTCTCATAAAGGACCTGAACGCTCCCGCTAACCCCGGTTCCTTAAGGGTTTTAATAAAATTCTTTTGAAGATGAGACACTTCAATCATTGCCATCTGTCTTATTCCTCATTTCCTTAACTCTTTCCAAAATGTCATCAGCTTATCACATTTTCTTTTTTGCTGATTATTTTGTTAGCGCTTTATTATAACATAACAAAATAAACGGTGCAATCGCTTGCTTAAACTAATCATAACCACCCGTCTAACGGGTGGTTTGAACAAGGGCTATAAGCCCAGAATACAAGCCAGCGTCTAAAGGCGCTGGCTTTCACTTTGTTCAAGCCTTATTGCTCTTGACTCGTCACTTGCCTCTCAAAGAGGCCTTTGTATTACTTGCCACTATCCCTAAAGGGATCTTCATATTCTTTTACACTTAATTTATCCACTGCTATATCATGTTTCTCTTGATCTTGTATGTATTTTTTTATTGTGGCTTCATTCAATCCAACTGTACTTACATAATAACCTTCAGCCCAAAAATGTCGATTACCAAACTTATATTTGAGATTGGCGTGTTTATCAAACATCATGAGTGCGCTTTTTCCTTTTAAATATCCCATAAAACTTGAAACACTAATTCTTGGGGGAATACTTACCAACATGTGGACATGGTCTGGCATCAAATGACCTTCAATTATTTCTACACCTTTATAGCTACACAGTCTCTGAAAAATCTCACCGAGACTACTTCTGTATTGATTATAGATTATTTTTCGTCTATACTTAGGGGTGAACACAATGTGATATTTACACATCCACTTTGTGTGTGATAAGCTATGTGCCTTCTGTGCCATATTTCGACTCCTTTCGCTTTACAATTGGCTTGAACACCTATATTGGACCGCGTTAGGAGTCTTTTGGGTATAACCTTTGATGCACACCCGCATAGCGGGTGGTTTTTTGTTTCACACCTTCGGAGTGAAACGGACTAAAAGTCACATAAACTAAAAAGAAGCCTCTATAGGCTCCTTTAAACAATAATTATTTTATTCAGCGTCTGGTCGTGATTTACGTGCAATATCAGCTAAAATGGTATCAACAAACTCTGGTAAACTTTCTGTATGTGTCGCTTTGCTTCCATAGCGACGAACGTTAACAGATTTATCTTCCATCTCCTTATCACCAACAATTAATTGGTAAGGGATTTTACTTGTTTGAGAAGCGCGGATTTTATACTGCATTTTTTCATTACGATCATCCACATCAGCACGCACGCCACGGTCACGAAGGGCTTTTGCCACTTCCCAAGCGTAGTCGATATGGGCTTCATTTGAAATTGGAATAACCGTTACTTGATGTGGTGCCAACCAAATTGGGAAAGCCCCTTTATAAGTTTCAATCAAAATAGCTGTAAAACGTTCCATAGTTGAGATAACACCGCGGTGAATCATCACAGGACGATGCTCTTCTCCGTCAGCCCCAATATATTTAAGGTCAAAACGTTCTGGTAACAAGAAATCTAACTGAATCGTTGACAAGGTTTCTTCATTGCCAAGAGCAGTTTTAACTTGAATATCTAGTTTAGGACCATAAAAGGCTGCTTCGCCTTCAGCTTCAAAGTAGTCTACTTCCATCTCATCAAGAGCGGCTTTTAACATGCTTTGTGCATTTTCCCACATCTCATCATTATCATAATATTTTTCCTTATCTTCAGGATCACGATATGATAGACGGAAACGGTAATCTGTCAAATTAAAGTCTGCATAAACATCAATAATTAATTGAAGAGCACGTTGGAATTCTTCTTGAATCTGCTCTGGTGTGACAAATAGATGCCCGTCATTGAGAGTCATTTCACGCACACGTTGGAGACCTGATAAAGCACCTGATTTTTCATAGCGGTGCATCATACCAAGCTCAGCAATACGAATAGGTAACTCACGGTAAGAATGCACGTGGTTTTTATAAACCTGAATATGGTGAGGACAGTTCATCGGACGAAGAACAAATTCTTCTCCATCTCCCATATCCATTGTTGGGAACATGTCATCTTGGTAATGCTCCCAGTGACCAGATGTTTTGTAAAGATCTACAGATGCAAGAGGTGGTGTGTAAACATGTTGATAACCTGAAGCTAATTCTTTATCCGTAATATAGCGTTCTAAGGTACGACGAATAGTTGCACCGTCAGGTAGCCAGAAAGGAAGTCCTTGACCAACTTCTTGACTAATCATAAAGAGGTCAAGTTCTTTACCAAGTTTACGGTGATCACGCTCTTTCGCTTCTTCAATGCGTTGAAGGTATGCTTTAAGGTCTTTTTTATCAAACCAAGCAGTTCCATAAACACGTTGCATCATCGCATTATCGCTATTACCACGCCAGTATGCTCCAGCAACATTAAGAAGATGGAAGACTTGGATGCGTCCTGTTGATGGCACATGTGGCCCACGACACAAGTCTACAAACTCGCCTTGACGGTAAATCGTTAACCCGGCATCTGCATGTTCACTAATGAGTTCAACCTTATAAGGATCGTCTTTAAAGATTTCAAGTGCTTCTTCTTTTGACACTTCCTCACGAATACATGGGTGGTTTTCTTTCACAATTTTTTGCATTTCAGCTTCAATGCGTGGAAGATCTTCATTTGAAATCTGCCCAGCTGCGTTATCAGTATCGTAATAGAAGCCTTCAGCAATAGCTGGTCCTACTCCTAAGTGAATATCTGGGAAAAGACGTTTTGCAGCTTGTGCAAATAAATGCGCTGCTGAGTGACGCAAAACATCAAAAGCATCTTCATGGTCTGGGGTAACAATTTCAATACTACCATCTTCTTCAATTGCTCTGTTTGTGTCAATCAATTGACCATTGAATTTTCCAGCCAAAGCTTTTTTGGCAAGTGAATTGCTAATTGATTGTGCAATATCGAAAGTTGTTACACCAGATTCAAACTCACGTACTGCACCATCTGGAAAAGTAATTTTAATCATCCTAATCTCCTTTGTTTGGTTACTTCTCACCGATTCTTATAAAAATAAAAAGCGACATCCCAAAAAGGACGTCGCAACGTGGTTCCACCTTCATTTGTCTATGACAAAAAAAGCCATAAACCTCTGATTGGTTATAAGGGAACCACCCTTTTATGTTTGCATAAAATCAGTGGAAGGAGTATTACATTAGTCATCCTGTGCTCTTTTCACCAACCAGCACTCGCTTCAAAAGATGTTTCTAATCTAACATGTCTTCTGTTTTATTATAGCAATAATCAAAAATAATTCAAGTGATTTTACTGTAAAATTAATCAGACCGCTCTACCTCTAGGTGCTACAAACTATTTTTTATAATTAATGGCCCTAAACCTTTACCAGTATTGCCTAATAATCTAGAAAATCTTTGATTGCATTTACCATTTTCAATGGTGCCTTAACCACTTTGACAGAAGTCTGAGCAGTCGCTTTAGCTGCACGTTTTGGCAAAGTCGTTGCTGTTTGAACCAATTTTAAAGGTTCTCGTTTCTCAGTACCACTAACATAAAGTGATAGTTTTCGATCCTCTTTAGTATTTTTACTAATTAAAGTATCTAAGTAAAACCTATAAATAGAACTACCAAAGTGTTGGGCAGAAATCTCATGGCGTTTTTGTTCTAAAACATCCAACTGCATCTCAGGTGTTTCTATAATAGCATCAATGATGGCATCTGCAAGTTCATCTTCTCTGCTATATAAGGTTCCAAACATTCTGTCTGTAATCAAATCGTCTAGGTATGGATTACTTTGAGCAATAATAGGTTTACCACTTGCCAAACTCTCAATATAAGTCAATCCCTGTGTCTCACTTGTTGATGCACTAATAAAGAAATCACAGGCCTTGTAGTAATAGGCCACTTTTTCATGGGCAATCATACCCGTAAAAATAACGTTTGAAGTGATTGCTAACTCATGTGCTAGTGCTTTTAAATCAGCTAAATAAGGGCCATCTCCAACAACAACCAACTTAACGAAGGGATTCTCAGCCAAAACTTCCGGTAAGTGTTTTAAGATAGCTTGGATATTTTTTTCAAAAGACACACGAGACAAACTTAATAAAAAGGTTTCATTTTCAGCAATTCCTAAATCGGTTTTCAGTTGTGCAACTGCTTCTTTTGAAAAGTCATCTCTAATATAATTTTCCAAAGCAATTCCCGTTGGAATCACCCGTTTTGGAATTTTAACCTCATAGCCATCCAACAGATTTAAAACAATTCTACTTGGACAAACAACGCCGTCTAAATCCTTGAGATAGCCACGTAAAATCGGCTTAATCATACTAGGGCGAATTAATTTGCCATTTGCAATGTATGAAACATAGTCCTCGTATTGCGTGTGATAGGTATGTACGACTGGTATTCTTAAGGCTTTGCCCACCATTTTTCCCAATAAGCCAAGACTAAATTCCGTTTGCGTATGAATAATGTCAAGATTATACTGCTTTGCAATTTTATAAGAAGAAATGAGACCACGATAGACCACACGACGGTCTGTAAAAGAAACAAAGGGAACACTTGGCAGACGAATGATGGTTGGATCTTCAAAGCGTTTGACATTTTTATCTGTAGTTGTAAAAATGTAAACCTCATGACCTTCTTTTTCAAGTTCTTTTTTTAGGGTACGAATACTAGTTGCGACACCTGATACTTGTGGGAAATAAGTGTCTGTAAATAGTCCAACTCGCATGTTATAACTCCATTACTTTTTGATAAGTAGCCACTAATTCTGAAGCGATATTTTCCAGGCTATTTTTTTGTGCAACCCGATAACCTGCCTCTATTTTATTGCTCTCTCCATCAAAAATATCATTAAGGGCTTTGACAAATCCAGGAACATCATCTGCCAAATTAGCACTCTCTTGATTTAGCCAACCAGAATAAACAGGAATATCTCTGAGCACAATATGTTGGCGACTTGCTAAAGCTTCTAAGACAACAATACCTTCTGTTTCTTCACGACTTGGAAAAAAGAAAGCATCACTTCCTGTCATTGCTCCTTCATAAACCGGCCCTTTAATGTAACCTGGAAAAATAACATTTTTAGGGTGATTTTTGCTAACTAACTGACGAACATCTTGTGGAATCATCCACTTGTTGGTTTCCCCAAACCAAATAAAACGAACATCTGGCATAGCTTCGGCAACTTTAATAAAGTCATCAATACCTTTACGAAGAAAGAATAGGCCTGCACCCATGACAACTTTTTCACCCTCTTTAATATTAAAATAATCACGAAAAGCCGCTTGCTTATCAAGCTTTGCACCATACTGTTTCAAGTCAATACCGTTTGAAATAGCATAAACAGGCTTTGTAATCCCATAATTTTCAATTAAGGATTTTGAATAAGGCGTTGGTGTAATAATAGCATCAGCCTGTTGATAAAAACGGCAAAGATGGCGCTTAAAAAGAGGAGACAAAAGATTGGAAAAAACAAAAGAATTTCTAAAGTCTTCCTCTGTTGAATGCCCATGCATAATGACTTTTTTTCCTTGTTTTTGAGCCTTTTTCATGATATGCCAACTCATGGGTCCATATGAATTGATATGAACCAAATCATAGTCATCATTAGGATTTCTTGTGTAGCTTTGACCTGCTATATCCAATGCACGCATCTGATGTGTAATAGCACGACCAATTCCTGATTTTTTTAATTGTTTTTCAGCTTCTAAATATAGTAAGACTTTCATTTCTCTATTATAGCTTATTTTACAGTATTTTTCACTAGGTGAATTCAAAAATCAGCCCAAAGGCTGATTGCTAAACACTCCTAAGCTAAGTTTTGACGGTCAAAAAAATCTACCTTAACAGGTAGACTTTATTTTGTTGTGCCACGGCGTTTAATGCCATGATTTAACAGGATTTCTTTTTCTTCAAGTTCTTCTTTGTTCATGATTTTTGTTAACATACGCATACTTACAGCACCTAAGTCATAAACTGGTTGGCTGATTGAGCTTAAGTTAGGGCTTGTGTATTCAACAACAGGTGAATCATTACTTGTGAAAATCTCAAAATCTTCTGGAACACTTTTACCTGCTGCAAAAAGACCATTTAACAAACCTGCTGCTAATTCATCTTCTCCAACATAGGCAGCAGTTGCTCCTGAATTAATCACACGTTGTGCCAAGTCAAAACCGTCTCTGTATGAGTATTTCGCTTCAAAAACAAGGCCTTCTTTGTAACTTAATTTATTCTTTTTAAGGCCTTCTTTATAACCTGAAAGTCTTACTTTTCCATTAATATCATCAATAAGCGGTCCTGAAACAAAAGCAATTTTTTGATGGTTTTCAGCCAAAATATCAACAATTTCAGAAACTGCCGCCTTGTAATCAATATTAACACTTGGTAATTGATGTTCTAAATCAACTGTTCCAGCAAGAACAATAGGTGTCCGTGAACGAGAAAACTCTGCACGGATTTTTTCTGTTAAATGATGCCCCATAAAAATGATGCCATCAACTTGTTTTGCAAACAAAGTGTTAACAACGTTAACTTCCTTATCATCATCCTCATCACTAGATGCCAGAACAATATTATATTTGTACATTGCTGCAATATCATCAATTCCTTTAGCCAAAATTGAAAAATAAGCATTAGCAATGTTAGGAATAACCACACCAACTGTTGTTGTTTTTTTACTTGCTAGACCTCTAGCTACAGCATTTGGGCGGTAGTCTAAACGGTCGATAACTTCTAAAACTTTCTTACGGGTATTTTCCTTAACGTTTTTATTACCATTTACAACACGGCTGACTGTTGCCATTGAAACACCTGCTTCACGAGCAACATCATATATCGTAATTGTATCATCTGTGTTCATACTTTATCTTCCTTTCATTTGAAAATTACGCTTTCAAAAAATATTTTAGCATGATTTGTAACCACTTTCAAGTCATAAGAGTCAAATTATTGAAAACTTTTTCAAAAAATTTACTTTGACTTGATTTTTTGGGTAATTTTTGAAAAAATAGAGTCAGAAAGAAGGTAGCCCATGACAAAATTAGATACAATCCGTCAATTCCTCACTCAAAAGCAAGCAGCACTAGCCATCTTTTCAGATCCTGTTACCATTGATTACCTAACGGGTTTTGCCTGTGACCCACATGAACGCCAACTCTTTTTATTTGTTTATCAAGACAAGCAACCCGTGATTTTTGTACCAGCTTTGGAAATAGCTCGCGCTGAAAAATCCGTTTCTTTCCAAGTTATTGGATATATGGATTCTGAAAATCCATGGGAAAAATTAGCTGCTTGTCTACCAAGCACCACTGCTAAAAAAATCTATGCTGAATTCGACCATTTAAACATCACAAAATTTCAAGGATTACAAACTGTTTTCACAGGTCACTTTGAAAATTTAACACCAACAATCCAAAGAATGCGATTAATCAAGTCTGCTGATGAAATCCAAAAGATGATGATTGCAGGAGACTTTGCTGATAAGGCTGTAAGAGTTGGTTTTGATGCTATTTCACTTCAAGCTACTGAAACAGATATCATTGCACAAATTGAATTCCAAATGAAAAAACAAGGTATCAGTAAAATGAGCTTTGACACAATGGTGTTGACAGGTAATAACGCTGCAGATCCACATGGGATTCCGGGTACAAACCCTATTGAAAATAATGCCCTTTTACTCTTTGATTTAGGAGTTGAAACACTAGGTTACACAAGTGATATGACTAGAACCGTAGCTGTTGGTAAACCAGACCAATTTAAACGAGACATCTATGAAATCTGCTTAGAAGCCCAATTAACAGCTCAAGAATTTATCAAACCTGGGGTTACTGCTTCTGAAGTTGATGCCGCAGCACGCAAAGTCATTGAAAAAGCAGGTTATGGCCAATACTTTAATCATCGCTTAGGGCATGGTCTAGGTATGGATGTTCATGAATATCCTTCAATTATGGCTGGCAATGACATGATTATTGAAGAAGGCATGTGTTTCTCAGTGGAACCTGGCATTTATATCCCTGGGAAAGTTGGTGTACGTATTGAAGATTGTGGACATGTCACAGCAAGTGGTTTTCAAGTCTTTACCAAAACACCAAAAGAATTACAGTATTTTGAAGGGTAAAAAAACAATCCACCGCACTGTTTCCAGATTGAAGAAAAACTCCATTTGGGATCTTTTTCTTCAATCTTTTCTTTTTCTTGAAAAACAAAAAAATCCTAAAAGCACCTTTATAGAAATAGCAATTAGCAAAAAAAAAAAACAATAACCTAAGGGCTACTGCTTCTATGTTAATGACAATGTTGCCAAAGGAGATAGTTGCTGACTTTGGACAATCACCTGATTAAGGGTCAATTGATATTCTGCCATCAAAAGCTCCTTTAGCTTAATATCACTTAAGTAAGATTGAACAGAGTAACACCCGTTTTCTTTATTATCAGAAATAATAGTAATGGTTTCCATTAGACGACCATTTTGACTTAAATCAATTGGTTTTGTTAAATGCCTAAAATGAATACTGTAGCATTGTCCTGTATTTTCTCTAAGGACAAAATGTCCTCTGATAATAACAAAAATAAAGAGTGAGAATAAGATGAGCGATGACATAATTAACAATGTCTCTAACATACGTTCTCCTTTAATGTTAATGTGATAATTATCGAAAACTAAGGGTATTATACCTTTAAATGTAAGCGTTGTCAATAACTCGCTTTTTGAATTTGAAGAATTTTCGAAATTCTTAATAGCACCGTACCATATTTTTGAGATGTTTCTGTCTTTGTGCTATCATAAAGACAGAAATTTAGGAGGATAGGTATGGACGATATTAGAAATCACCTCAGACAAACTATGACTTTTCGAACAGCTATTCGAGTTTACAATGATCAAAAAATACCTCAAGAAGATTTAGATCTCATTTTAGATGCTGCTTGGCGAAGCCCTTCTTCTGTGGGATTAGAGGGCTGGCGTTTTATTGTGTTAGAAAATGAAGCCATTAAATCTCAGATTAAAGAACATGCATGGGGAGCAAAATACCAGCTTGAAACAGCCAGTCACTTTATTTTATTATTAGCTGAAAAAAATGCCCGTTACGATAGCCCGTCTATGAAAGAAAGTCTCTTAAGAAGAGGTTTGAGCCGTCAAGAAGATATTGATAGCCGCCTAAACACCTACGCTAGCTTTCAAAAAAACGACATGGATATGGCAGACAATCCACGAGCACTTTTTGATTGGACAGCAAAACAAACCTATATCGCTTTAGCAAATATGATGTCAACCGCAGCCCTAATTGGAGTTGATTCCTGTCCAATTGAAGGGTTTGATTACGCTAAGGTAAATGCTATTTTGACCCAACACGGACTCATCACTCCTGAAAAAGAAGGCATCGCCTCAATGTTATCTTTAGGTTACCGGCTTAGAGATCCTAAACACCCACAAAATCGTAAACCTCGACATGAGGTCATTACAACTGTCACATAAGGAGAAACCAATGAAAGCATTACACACTTGTATTCGCGTTAAAGATTTAGAAGCTTCTATTGCATTTTATACCCAAGCTTTTCCTTTTAAAGAAACGCGTCGTCGTGATTTCCCAGATAGCAAATTTACTCTGGTATATCTTGCTCTAGAAGGAGAGGACTATGAATTAGAGTTAACCTATAACTATGATCATGAAGCCTATGATTTAGGGAATGGATATGGTCATATTGCCATTGGTAGTGATGATTTCCAAAACTGTTACCAAGCTCATAAAGCTGCTGGCTATCCCGTCACTGACATTAAGGGGCTAACAGACAAATCTGCTCGTTATTATTTCATTCAAGACCCAGATGGCTACAAGATTGAAGTCATTGATTTAAGCGTCAAATAATCTAAAACAAGAGGCTCAAATGGGTCTCTTTTGCTTTTCTGATAGTCTATTTAGCCTTTCCTTTTAAAAAAATGATGATTTATGATACAATTTGACTCATAAGCAACCGTTTGTGAAAGGACTCATATGGCATTATTATCAATTATTGTTCCATGTTATAACGAGGAAGAAACCATTTATCCCTATTTGGATGAAATGCGCCTTTTAGAAAATGCTATGGTTTCACAATTGGCATTTGAATATATTTTCATTGACGATGGTTCAACAGATAATACGCTTTCTATTTTGCGTGAGCTTAGTAGCCGTTTTGGTAACCTACACTACCTTTCTTTTTCCAGAAATTTCGGCAAAGAAGCTGGGCTATTAGCAGGGCTAGAAGAGGCTAAAGGTGATTTCATCACTGTTATGGATGTTGATTTGCAGGATCCTCCTGATTTACTACCTTTAATGTATGCAAAGATTTTAGAGGGTTATGATGTTGTCGGGACAAGACGAATCAGCCGAAAAGGGGAACCCCTTGTGCGATCTTTTTGCTCTAAGCTTTTTTACAGTTTGATCAATCGCATGTCCAAGACACCAATTCTGGATGGAGTTAGAGACTTTCGATTAATGACGCGTCAAGTTGTTGACAGTATCTTAGAGTTAGGAGAGGTCAACCGATTTTCAAAAGGTATTTTTTCTTGGGTTGGATATGAAACCACTTATATTAGTTATGACAATCGTGAGAGACAACACGGAAAAAGTTCTTGGACATTCTGGGATTTGATTCACTATTCAATAGATGGTTTTATCAATTTTTCAGAAATGCCTTTAACCATTGCAACTTGGACTGGTACAATCAGCTTTGTTCTCTCTATTTTTGCTATTATCTTTATTGTCATACGGAAATTGCTCTTTGGAGATCCTGTATCCGGATGGGCAAGTACAGTCTCAATCATTCTATTTATTGGAGGCATTCAGCTCTTTTGTATGGGAATCATTGGCAAATACATGTCTAAAATTTTCTTAGAAACTAAAAAACGTCCTATTTATATTATTAAAGAAAAACGTTAAAAGTAAGTTTTTTCTCTTACTTTTAACGTTTTTTAGTGTCAAAATGGCAAATATTAATATATTAACTTGTCAAATTGGCTTTACAAATCTTAAAATCAAGTGTTATAATATTCTCAATATTACAAAAAGGAGCCTATCATTATATGGAATGGATTAAATTAATCGGGATTGCCATTATTGTTTTGGGATTCATTCTCAAATTTGATACAATTGCAACCGTAGTCATTGCAGGACTTGTCACTGCATTAGTATCAGGTATTTCATTTTTAGATTTCTTAGAAATTCTAGGAAAAGAATTTACTAACCAACGTGTTTTAACCATTTTCTTCGTTACTTTGCCATTAATTGGTTTATCTGAAACATTTGGATTAAAACACCGTGCAACACAACTCATTCAAGGGATTCAATCTTTTACTGTTGGACGATTTTTCACCTTATACCTCATTATTCGTGAAATAGCTGGTTTCTTCTCTATTAGACTTGGTGGACACCCACAATTTGTACGCCCTTTAATTCATCCTATGGGGGAAGCTGCGGCTGTTGCAAAAGTTGGGGATAAATTGACTGATAAGCAAAAAGATGACATCAAAGCTATGGCTGCAGCTAATGAAAATTTTGGTAATTTCTTTGCTCAAAATACCTTTGTTGGTGCTGGAGGCGTCTTGCTTATTGGTGGAACCTTAGATCAATTGGGATATGATGGCAATACTGCTAAAATTGCTTCTGCTTCTATTATCATTGCAGTTATCACCATATTTATTGTCGGCATCTACAATTATCTCTTTGAGAAAAAACTAGAAAAGTTTCATAAGAAAGGTGACAAATAATGCTTGAATTTGCAAATAATGTGTTAGAGTTTATTTTTATTCTGATTGGGCTACAATTGTTCCATACAGCTTATTGCGCCTTTAAAGATCAAACCAATCCTGTTCGGATTGGAACTGCACTCTTTTGGGGTCTTCTTGGAGTAACCTTCGTTGGTGGTGCTTTTCTTCCAAATAAAGTTGTCGGTGTTATTGTTATTATTCTTGCACTCTTAACTTTACTCAAACAAGTTCGAATTGGAAGCTTGCCAAAATTTGATGAAGAAAAAGCTGAAGAAAGCACACGTAAAATCGGCAGTTGGATTTTCTTACCTGTTATGTTAATGGCACTTGTTGCATTACTACTTGCTAAATTCTTACCTGATTTCAGTAAAAGTGCAATTGGAATTGCTGCCATCCTAGCAACAGTTATCATTTTAATCATTACAAAACAAAAACCATCAGCTCTTCTTGCTGAAAATAACCGCATGAATCAACAAGTTTCTACAAGTGGTATCTTACCTCAATTATTGGGGGCTTTAGGAGCTATTTTTACAGCAGCTGGTGTTGGAGATGTTATTGCTACAATGATAAGAGGGCTTGTTCCAACTGATAGCCGTTTCTTTGGTGTATTAGCTTATGTTCTTGGTATGGTTATCTTTACCATGATTATGGGAAATGCCTTTGCTGCTTTTACTGTCATCACTGCTGGAATTGGTGTCCCATTTGTTTTCGCCTTAGGTGCAGATCCAATTATAGCTGGTGCACTTGCTATGACTGCTGGTTTCTGTGGTACCTTATTAACGCCCATGGCAGCAAACTTTAACGCCCTACCAGTTGCTCTTATGGAGATAAAAGATCCTAATGCCGTTATCAAAAAACAAGCTCCAATTGCATTTATTTTAATTATTATACATGTTGCATTAATGTATTTACTTGCTTTCAAATAATATTTTTGATACGTTTAACTAGTATTTAAATTCTAGTTTACTAGTCGAAAGGATGTTCTTTATGAAAATTTTAGTCACTGGCTTTGATCCCTTTGGAGGTGAAGCCATTAATCCAGCACTTGAATCAATAAAGCAATTACCAAGCACAATTGACGGTGCTGAAATAAAATGTGTTGAGGTTCCAACAGTTTTTCATGAGTCAGCTGAGGTGCTAAAGAAGCATTTAGAGAACTTTAAACCTGATGTTGTACTTTGTATCGGACAAGCCGGCGGACGCACTGGACTTACTCCAGAACGAGTTGCCATTAACCAAGACGATGCACGTATTCCTGATAACAAAGGAAATCAACCTATTGATACTCTCATTCGTGAAGATGGCGCTCCTGCATACTTTTCAACGTTGCCCATCAAAGCAATGGTTGCAGCCATTCAAAAAGCAGGTCTCCCAGCATCTGTTTCTAATACAGCTGGCACATTTGTTTGTAATCATTTAATGTATCAGGCACTTTACTTGGTTGAAAAACACCTTCCAAATGCTAAAGCTGGCTTCATGCATATTCCTTATATGATGGAACAAGTAGTTGATAAACCAAACACTGCAGCCATGAACCTTGACGATATTACCCGAGGCATTCAAGCTGCTATCACTGCTATTGTAGCATATAATAATCAGTCAGATTTAAAAATAATTGGTGGTGAAACACATTAAAAAAACGGGGCTGGGCAAAAATCCTAATATAAACAAAACCGCATGAAATCTTTCGTTTACAAACGTTGATTTCATGCGGTTTCTTATTTCGGAAATTTGAAAAAATCAATGAGATTTCGACTTTTTGCCCAGCCCCATTTTTTTAAACTTTTAGTGATCTGATAAGACAACTTCTAACAGCTTGGGATAGAGTTTGCCAGATATCAAGAAATGATGATTCCCTAGATAAGCAATTCCATTTAGAACATTGATTCCTGGGTAGTGCTCTTTATCTAAGTGTAGTTGTTCAAGTATTGGAGTAAAGTCATAAGTAGCAACTAGTTGCCCATTATTTGGATGACATTTAATGATTGTATTGGTTTGCCAAATATTAGCATACAAGTAACCATCAACATATTCAAGTTCATTAAGCATTGAAATTGGAACGCCATCAACAGCAACAAGAACCGTTTCTAAAAGTGTAAAATCCCTTGGATGACGTTTCTGTAAAAATGCGCTACCATTTGTCATCCACAAACAGTCCTCTTTTTTATCATAAGCCAAGCCCCAGCCATCACCTTCATAAGAAAAACAGCCTTCACAAGCAAATGTGGTCAAATTGTATTTATAGGCCTTGCCCTCTTTATAAGTTAAAACCCAAAAACAGTCGTCAACAATTGTCAAGCCTTCTGCAAATTCCTCATCTGGAAATTGCAATTTGGGGCAAAAGGTTTGAGCATCTAATTGAAAGAGACCAACCTTAGAAAAACCATAACGGCCAGCACTAACTAAAACCTGATTTTCCTCAAGCACTTCTAATCCTTGAGTGTATAAGGCACTATCATAAGAATAGGTACGCACCAAGCTTACCAGTCCTTTACTTATCATGCTACAAACTCACCTCGCATTGTATTGTTTGATTTGTTTTTTGAGTTCTCGGTCTTGCTCTCGACGTTTAAGCGTTTCACGCTTGTCGTAATCATGTTTCCCTTTAGCTAGACCAATCAGAATTTTTGCAAAACCATCTTTTAAATAAACCTTCAGAGGCACTAATGTCATACCCGATCCTTTGAGTTCATTGCTGAGACGCTCAATTTCACGTTTTTTTAGCAATAATTTTCTGGTTCTATCTGGGTCTTGATTCCAAATATTTCCCTGTTCAAAAGGTGCGATATGAACATTAACCAACCAAGCTTCCCCATTTTTTATTTGGGCAAAGCCATCTTTTAATTGAATTCGAGCAGCACGGACACTTTTAATTTCAGTTCCCGTTAAGACGATTCCAGCCTCAATGGTTTCGACGATGTGATAGTCATGTCTAGCTTTTTTATTTTGTGCAAGAAGATTACCTTCGCCTTTTGCCATTACTTACTCCTTTTTCTTTGTTTCTTTTTGGCAGCATCTTTGTAAAATGGTTTTTTCGAGCCTTGTTTAACATCTTTAGATGCTCCATTTTTCTTCCGACCTTGCTTATCTTTTGATGATTGTGTTCCTCGTCTTGCGTTTCCTTTTCGCCTATCTGATTTTTCAATCTTTTCAACAATATCAAAATCACTTGGCAAGTACTCGAAATCAATATCTCCAGTTTCTTTGTCAGCCTTAACAAGCTTGACACGAATCGGTTGACCAACCTTAAAGACCTTTCCAGATTTCTCACCTTGCAGTACCATGGTACGTTCATTGTAATGAACATATTCTGGTAGTGAAGTCACATGAATTAAGCCTTCAATTGTATTTGGAAGTTCCACAAACATTCCAAATTTAACCACACTGGCTACAATACCATCAAACTCTTCACCAACGTGCTCCTCCATGTACTCAGCTTTTTTCATGGCTTCGACAATACGCTCCGCGTCAATAGCTCGTCTTTCCAAACGCGAAGATGAACTTGCTAATTCAGGAATAACTTGCTCAAAGTGCTTTCGTTTATCATCAGTGACGTGTGTGTATTCACGAATCATACGATGAACTAATAAATCTGGGTAACGTCTGATTGGACTTGTAAAGTGAGTATAATAGTTTGCGGCAAGGCCATAATGACCATGATTGGTTTCTGAGTATCTTGCTTGTTGCATGGATCTCAAAAGCATCATATTAAGCACTTCTGCTCCAGGTTTTCCTTCAATTTTAGCCATAAAGGTTTGAAGAGCTTCTTGTGAAATGTTACTAGCCGTTCCTTTAATCTGAACACCAAAGAGACTTGCATAATCAATAAATTTCTGTAATTTCTCAGATTTTGGCTCTTCATGGACACGGTAGATAAATGGTAATTTGCCTTTTGAAAAGTGCTCTGCTACACATTCATTAGCAGCTAACATAAAGGACTCAATCATACGTTCTGCAATTCCACGCTCACGAACCACAATATCTACTGGCAGACCCTTTTCATTAACAATAATACGAGCCTCAGATGTGTCAAAATTAAGTGCACCACGTTTGGTACGCATGGCTTCTAAAATCTTGTGCAAGGCTACCATATCATTAACTGGCTCAACAATTGTTGCAAATTCTTGGAGTCTAGCGTCATCGCCAGCAATCATCTCATTAACAGCACTATAAGTCATTCTAAAAGTAGTATTGATAACGGATTGACAAATTTGGTGATTAAGCACATGACCGTTTTGATCAATTTCCATAATGGCAGATTGTGTCAAACGATCAACATTTGGATTTAAGGAACAAATGCCATTTGATAAACGTTCTGGCAACATTGGAACAACTCTATCAGTTACATAAACAGATGTGCCACGCGCAACTGCCTCACGGTCAAGAGCTGACCCTTCAGTAACGTAATAAGAAACGTCAGCAATATGAACCCCAAGTTCAAAGTTGCCATTATCTAATCGCTTAATATGAATAGCGTCATCTAAATCCTTTGCGTCTGCACCATCAATGGTAAAGGTAATTTCTTGACGTAAATCTACGCGACCAATTAAATCCTTATCACTTGGTACATCAGCTACTGCATTAGCTTCAGCCATAACATCATCTGGAAATGTAGATACAATATCCATAGATTCCAAGACCTCCAGCACATCAATGCCAACATCACCTTGGTGACCTACAATATCTAAAACATTTCCCACAAAGAAATCATGCCCACGCGTTGGGTATTTTTCAATAGCAACTTTTATAATTTCAGTTCCATCTAAAACAACAGGCTCTTTTTTGATGTAAATTTTTTGCTGAATTTTTTGGTTTTTAGAAGTGATGTAGCCTGCATATTTAGGTTTTTCGTCATCTAAAATGAATTTACCAACAACTGTTTTTAAGGCTCTCTCTACAATGCCAACAACCTTTGCTTCTGCAGCAGTCCCTTTTTGACGGTCTGCTGGTTTTTTAATAGTTACTTCAACCATGTCGCCATCAATGGCATAACCAACATCATTACGCCCAATAAACATATCGTCTTCGTTGTCATCGACATACAAGAAACCAAAGCCTGCCTTATTAGCTCTAAATAGCCCTTGAACTGTAATTTCTTTTTTAGGCTCTTTGGGTTTTCTAAGGGAAATCGTCCCGTCGTTTGCAAACCTCAAGAGTCTCTTACTTTCCATTTTGGAAATCTCTTTAATTAAACTAGGGAATTTTTTTGCCCCTGCCATATCTAAAGAAGTAGCAATATCATTGATATTGGACTTGCCATTTTCTTTTAGATAAGTAATAATATTTTCTTTCATAAAACCTTTTTTCTATTTCTGTTAGTGTTTGCAGCTATCTTTTGTGATAAAAAAATGAGCTAGACTAACTCTGTCAAGCTCACTCCCTATTTACTTGATAAAACAGCAAGCACAAGTGCAATCACCAGCCAGAAAAATACTAGAACTGCTGTAAAACGTTGCATGAAAGCTTCAAAGCCACGTGCCTTTGTACGTTCAAACAATGCTTCTGAACCACTATTATCAAAAACATTACTGCTTGGGTTTTTCTGAGGTTGCATAAAAATTGCAATGATTAGAAAAACAGATAAAACAAGCAATACTGTCAGTAGTAAGTTGTACATGTTAATTCCTCCACTATAGTCTAAGTTATTCTAACATAAATCCTATTAAGATTCAACATGTAAGGTTACTTTTCTATCTTTAGGACAATACTTTGGCACCTGAATTTTTTCAGGATGATTGGTTTTGTTTTTACTTGTTAAGTAGTTTTTACTGCCACATTCACTACACTTTAAATTAATTTTTACTCTCACACAATTCCCTTAACCCATATTTTTAACAACTTGGAAAAGCCACTTCTTTTTGTCCTTGCAAGAACACACTAAATCTAAGCCCATACGTAAAAAACTTGCTTTGGCAGTGTAGCCAAAGTCAAGTTTAATAAGACTAATTATCGCTATGAGCCCTATATATGCTTACATATCATCTTCTTTATTCTTGACATTACTTCTATCATTATAGCACATTTCCAGGGCACAAGGAAATGGCTATTGTCTATCTTTTCTTGAGTGAACCAAGAAGCCCTCTAACCAACTCACGACCAATGGTACGGACGGCTGTACTAATGAAAGCATCGGTTGCTTTTTCAACGACTGTTTTACGAGGCCGTCCTACTGGACGACTTGATTGTTTTTCTTCTTGTTTAGCTTGTTTTTCTCTTTCCTTAGCTTGGGCTTGTTCTTGAGCCTGTTTTTGATCATTTAAAACTTTTTCTGCCAGTCTTTCATAGGCAGAATCACGATCAATGGATTGACCATATTTGCTTGCAAAAGGGGAACTTGCCATTAAGCTCTGCCATTGCGAAGCAGTCAACAAATCGAAGCTGCTTTTAGGTGGCATAACAAAGGCGCGTTCTACAATGGACGGTTGTCCTTTTTCATTGAGCACCGAAATTAGAGCTTCTCCGACTTCAAGTTCTGTAATAGCAGTCGCCACATCTAGTTCAGGGTTTTGTCTAAAGGTATCTGCTGCTACACGAACAGCTTTTTGCTCTTTTGGGGTATAGGCACGTAAAGCATGTTGAATACGATTCCCCAGTTGAGCCAATACTGTTTCAGGAAGGTCGAGTGGATTTTGAGTGATAAAGAAAATCCCAACACCTTTTGATCGAATGAGACGGACCACTTGTTCAACCTTATCAAGGAAAACTTTTGGAGCATCTTTAAAGAGCAAGTGTGCTTCGTCAAAGAAGAAAACCATTTTGGGCTTTTCAAGATCACCTGCTTCAGGAAGCAACTCAAACAATTCAGACAGCATCCATAACAGAAAAGTGGAATAAAGTGTTGGTGAGTTAAAGAGTTTGGTAGCATTTAAAATATTAATTGCCCCTTGACCTGTTGCCACATCAAGCTGAATAAAATCCGCAATATCAAGTGCTGGTTCTCCAAAAAAGAGTTCTGCCCCTTCTGCTTCCAAGGTTAACAAGCTGCGCTGAATAGCACCTACAGACTGTTTGGCAATATTCCCATATTGGTTAGAATAATCAGATGCATGGTCAGCGACTTCCTTTAAAACAGCTTGTAAGTCTTTCAAATCAATTAATAACCAACCTTTTTCATCTGCTATTTTAAAAACAATTGTTAATACGCCTGTTTGCGTGTCATTTAAATTCATGAGACGAGCCAACATCAAAGGACCCATTTCAGAAATTGTTGTTCGTAACGGTTGCCCATCTTGACCAAAGACATCCCAAAGTCTGACAGGAAAGGACTGAGGTTGATAGTCTGTAATCCCAAGTTTAGCTAAACGTGCTGAGAGTTTGTCAGAGACCTGTCCAGCATTAGATAAATTATTAAGATCCCCCTTAATATCAGCTAAAAAGACTGGGACTCCTGCCAAACTCAGTTGCTCTGCCAAAACTTTAAGTGTCACTGTTTTACCGGTACCTGTAGCCCCTGCAATCAAGCCATGACGGTTTAACATGTTTAATTGTAACGCAACATCTTGCTTGCTTTTTGCTATCGTTATTGTTGCCATAAAAACCTCTTTCTCCTTATCTCAACTTCTCTGAGAAACCTCATTATTAGCTCAATTATAACACAAAAGACTGATTTCCTTATCAGTCTATACTTGTATTTATTTTGGAAAATATTTCTCTAGGATGATTAAACTACATTGCATAGCCCATCCTACCCCAAAAACAAAGGCTAAGGTTCCAAGACCTAAGGTTCCACCACTCAACCATCCTAAGGCACAAACACTTCCTTCGAGTAAGGTTCTGACAATCGCAACACGCCAACCAGTTATATAACAAAGACCTACCAGTAAACCATCGCGAGGGCCTGGTCCCTTATGTGACGTTAAATAGAGGGCTGAAGCTATACCTATTATGACAACACCAAATACAGCTAATAACACACGCGTTAATAATCCCTCAGGAGTCCTAAAACGACTCACTAACAGACCAACGACAAAGGCAATAATAATCATATTAAGGATAGTTCCAATTCCCGGTTTTATGCGTAATGGTATCCAAAGAATAAGGATTAGAGCACTGATGCTAAATGTCATCCAACCAATATTAATCCCTGTTAAGCGAGATAAGCCTTGCGAAAGGACCATCCAAGGGGCTGATCCCAAATCAGCTAATACCAAACAGGATTCTCCAATACCAAAAAGTACCAAACCAATCATTAAAACAAGCAGTGAAATGGGCTCCATAGACCATCGGCTTTTACCCGTCCAAGGAGTTTCTGGAATAATTTTTTGTGACATTTTTCCCCTACTCTAAACTTTTCAATGCCTCTTTAACTTGTTTTCTAAGTGCCTCCAAACTACCATTATTATCAATAATGATATCTGCATAGGCTTTTTTTTCTGTTAATGGCATTTGTGAGGCTAAGCGTTTTTCAGAAGCTTCCTGAGAATAATGATTTCTAGCCATTAGCCTATCAAGCTGTGTTTGTTGATCAAGATAAACCAACCAAATAACATCAAACCACCCCTGATAACCTAGCTCAATTAGCAAAGGGATATCCATGAAAAAGACTGTTTCTTTGCTAGCCATTTGGTCTTTCAAAGCCCTTAAACGGTTTTGAATGATGTCATTTTGAATCCTTGACGATAGTTCCATCTTTTCAGGGCTTGAAAAAATCATCTCTGATAATTTTGGCCGATCAAGTTCTGCTTCTTCATTGAGAATTTTTTCACCAAAAGCAGCAACTAAAGCATTATATAGTTTTTCACCTTTTTTCTGCAAGTCATGAACCACTTGATCAGCATCAATAACCTTATAACCTGCTTGTCTTAGCATTGTAACAACTGTTGATTTGCCAGAGGCAATCCCCCCAGTTAAGCCAATGACACGACTTCTTTTTTCTGACACTTTGGACAAAAATGGGTCCCCCTTCCAGCAAATTGTATCTTTTCAATGGCAGTGCCACACCGTGGACAAGGCTTATCTGTCTGACCGTAAACCTGTAAATAGTCCTGCATTGAGCCATCCATGCCCAGAGTATTCTGGTATGTTCTAATGGTCGATCCACCTTTTTCAATCGCAAACTTCAAAATCCTGATGGTTTCATCATGAATTCTTTTCATTTCAGCTTTTTTCAAATGACAACTTTTACGTGCTGGATGAACCTTGGCCGCAAAAAGAACTTCATCCACATAAATATTTCCCAGACCGGCAACAAGTTTTTGCTCTAACAAATTTGGCTTGATGGGTTTTTGAGATAATAGCAGAGCTGCTTCAAAGTCTTTCAATTTAAAGTCTGTTTCTGTTGGTTCTGGACCGATTTTCCGAGATAAAAAGAAATTTTCTAAAGCATTTTGGGGCAGAAAATCAAAGGTCCCAAACTTACGAACATCCTGATAAACCAAAGTAGACCCATCCGTAAATGTAAAGAAAAAATGAAAATGCTTATTTTCAGGTACTGCCCCCTCAAAAAGCAAATATTTTCCTTCCATTCGTAAATGTGAAATGAGCACGTCATTTTCAAAATAAAACAGTAGGTATTTGCCACGACGATCTACAGAGTAGATGGTTTGACCCGGCAATAATAATTGAAAAAGGTCAAAATCTGTTTTAACCATTTTAGGAACTGTCACTTGAAGTGATGCAATCTTTTTTCCTGTAACCAAATCTGATAAACCACGACGGACCGTTTCAACCTCTGGTAATTCCGGCATAAATGATAACCTAAAGCACACCATCAAAATGAGGCTCTACGAACCTATTTTGACTCACCAACTAAAGAAATGCTTACCTTTCTCACTAAGTTTAAAAGAAAAACTCAAAATAAGTGTCCCATTGAATTCTTTCTTTTCTTACGTCCTATTATAACATGATTTTAACAATCACTAATAATGTCAACAATCCTTTTACAAAGCATTCGCTGAGACTTGTTTATAATAGTGTTCCTGATAGGCATCATACAGGGCATTTTCGTTAAGCAGTTGAAAAATAGTTAGTGCATCTTCCATTTCTTTTTTTCCTTCTATGTCACCTTGTTTCAGTTTATAATACCCGTGAACATATAAAAAAATGGTCTTTTCATAAAATTGAATTTCATTAGTCAAAAGTTCTTGAATTTTAGAGATTAAGTAACAGCTGTTTTCAAAATAATGATTGTCAATACTGATAATTAGGCAATTGATGGATAATTGAGTCACTAAAACTTTATTGCTTTTGTTTTGTTCTGAATAAGCAAATGATGTCACCATTTCTTTTGTCAATAGAAAAAGCGTATTATAATTAATAAACCGTGTGCAATTCCCTAACAAAATAATCTCATAATTTCCCCAATGTTCAACTTTGAATAAATAATCCGTTAATTGATTGATTTCGGATTCATCTGGCTTAATTGTTTGATCAATTGAAAAAGTAACTGCTTTGATCATTGTAGTCTCATAGGGTTTTTCCTGGTAAGCTTCTAATAATCCAACTAAGCCTTCTCTATTTTGCTCAGCAGAATATTTTCTAAGTTGTGTTAGAAGTGTAAAAAAGTGAGTATGTTCCCTTGAGTGAATTGATAAAAATTCATCGATGCTAATATTCAGCTTATCCAATAAATTCAAGAGGCGATTGCATGAAATTTCGGATTCTCCACGTTCAAATCTCGAAATTTGAGACTTTGATAAATGCTCATCTGCTAAAGCACTGATGGTTACCTGCTTGCCTTTTCGTAAAGACCGTAATGTTTTTCCAAGTCTTGTTTCCATTTTTTCCCACTTTCACAACAAAATATTAAAATGATTAGGACTATTATATAATACCATAGTAAACTATTAAATCAGAAAGGGGAAATCCCATGAAAAAAATAAGTATGTTTCTTGTTTTTACTCTAATTATGGACATCCTTATTATTGTCGGTGGCTAAGATTGATTTTTAGCAGTCAAGCTTATTCTTGAACAATAAATCTGAGATGATAACCAGACTATAGAAAATGTTTCTAGGCTAAGAAACAAGCTATTTTGATGAAGCTTTAGGAGGGCAAATGAAAAAGAAGAAGAAAATAATAAGTGGTCTTTTAGCCACTTTACTCGCAACATCTTTAACAGTTGCAGGCAATCAGGTTCACGCCGATGCATTTAGTAATGCTGAGGTTTATTACCGCACAGAAACTGCGAACCGTAATCAAGCTGTTAACTATTATAACCAACAAAATCAATCGTTACACCAATTTATCCATGACAATATAGACCAATTTGTTAGTTTTTCATCACAAAATGCTAATAAGGAACTTAATCGCTTAATAGCTTTGGCAAAACAAGCAGACAATCAACTTGTGACACAATTACAAAGTCAACAGTTAACTGTAAAAGCCCACAATGAGGCTTTGAAACGTAGAGAATTAATTCACGCAAATATTCAAACGCTACTAAATCAAGAAACAGCTAAAGTCAATAGCATGCAAATGCGTTACAATACCCTTGTCAATCAAAGAAACAATGCTGTTAGACAGATTACTCTTCTATTAGAAAGGATTCATTTTGATGAAAATGGTAATCTGAATCAGCTAAAAATCATGTTTCAAGAAGTTGCTGATGGCATTAATCCCTTGGTGGAACAGATTACCAGCTACAAAAACGAAGCTCTAAACTTGCAATATGAATTAGACAACTATTCGGCAACAGCATTAGAAGCTGAAATTCGTAAACTGACAAGTCCAGACAACTTTAATATCAGCCCTGTTAAGGCAGAATCAACACTTATTGACTCATCTGATAGTGAAAAACCTGCAGAAACAGAAAATAATAAAGCAAATATTGAAACAAATACTTCTGCTGCTGTAAGTAAAGCTGTAGAAACCCCCAAAAATGATCAGAACACAGTTGCTTCTTATGAAGCATTAAAAAGTTTTCTAACTGAGAAAGTTGATAATCGCACACCAAATATCACTGTTAAAATGTCTTTAAAAGACCGTCAAGAAGTTAACGTCTATCAAGAAAAACTTCAAAAAATCTTAAATGACCTTGCTAACTTATTTGGTACAGCTACTATGTTCTCTGCAAAAAGTAACTTTACCATGTATCAAAAAGGTGGCCAAATAGAACAAATTCTTGTAAGCAGTGATATCACCGTAGAGTATACTGTCAAAAAAGACCAAGTCGCCTTAACAAAAGAGTACAAAAACTTTGTCTCTCACTTTGTCAAAGAAAATATCACTGACAAAAACATCACAAGTGATTATGAAAAAGCAAAAGTTATCCATGATTACATTGTTAATTCCTATGCCTATGCTACTGAAGAATTAGCAAGTAATCATGAGACTGCAAGTAAAATCAGTGTGCACGCACCTGAAGCACTTTATAAAGACAAACGCGGAGTTTGTCAAGCATACGCTGTAATGTTTAGAGATATGGCTACTGCTGCTGGTTTAGATGCTTGGTATGTAACAGGAAAATCCAACATTATTGGTGATCCCGTAAGTGGGAATCACGCTTGGAACATTGTAAAGATTGATGGGACAAACTATTACGTGGATGCAACATGGGATGATACTGCAAATACTAGAGACTACTTCTTGGCAGGAAAAACCGTTATGAACAAGGAACACGTTCTAGATACAGCATATAGTGCCATTGCTGCTTCCATTCCAAATGACAATTATAGTTGATGATCAAACACTCCCCTTAGTAGCAATAGAGGGAGTGATGTATCCAAAATTAGTCTTTTTAAAATTACTCATCATTTGTTGGACTTGCTACTTTATCGGATATTACATTAATAAAACCGAAAAAGAAAGGACATCAATGATGAATAAAGGTGAAACCTCAAAAGAAACTAGCCCAAATACCACTGTTCCTCATTTTTCTTCCAAAGACAAACCACATGGTAATACCGTCATCAAACCCAAAATCAAGATGCAAAGTGAAACAATCATCATCTCCTTAGATGAAAACTAATCATTAATTATGATAAAGGGGCTGGGCAAAAAGCCTAATATAAACAAAACCGCATGAAATCTTCCGTTTACAAACGTTGATTTCATGCGGTTTCTTATTTCGGAAATTTGAAAAAATCAATGAGATTTCGACTTTTTGCCCAGCCCCTTTTATTATTTTCGGAAAATTATCACTGATGAGGAAGCTAAACAGGTAACCAACTTGTACCCCTTTCACTCTATCTACTCTCATTACTATAAATGTAAGCCCTACAACAGTCAAATCTAATATTTAAAATATTAGGTAGCTTTTCCATATTTAAGGAGGGAAAGTATAGCTTTGCTTATTGTTTCAAATTGTTGAATTGTATTGATTTAGAAGGCCTCCTCATTTTATTACCTGGTCAAAACATTTAATCTCTTGTTAGTCCCAATTATTTTTATTAATATCTGCTAAAATATGGTTTCTAACTAAGATTAAAAGTGACTATTTTCATCTGAAATATAAACTTACAGAATTAAAGGTTTCCGAACATATAGGTTCATTTCGCTTTTATCTATTAATTTCTGAAATGATTTTCCCATCTTGTACATGAAAAATAGTATCACATAAATCTTCGATATCACTTTTATAGTGAGAGGTCATAATAACCATTCCTTTTTCCCTTTGTTTATTAATGAGTTCTTTTGTTACTTTGACACTTATTTCATCTAAGGCATTCATTGGTTCATCAAGAATTAATATTTCTGGATTATCCATAAAAGCTTGAATTAAAATCATTTTTGGTAGTGTAAAATATCTTGTGTAAACACAAAAAAGGAATAAATCCTGTATAGTAGAGTTACGACACTTCACTAGAAAGAGATTTATTCCCATGACTCAGTTTACCACAGAATTACTTAACTTCCTAGCGCAAAAACAAGATATTGATGAATTCTTTCGATCCTCTTTAGAAATAGCTATGAATGATCTCTTGCAGGTTGAACTATCAGCTTTCCTTGGATATGAGCCATATAAAAAAGAAGGTTACAATACAGGTAATAGCCGTAATGGGACCTACTCTCGACAGTTTGAAACGAAGTATGGCTTAGTCAATTTAATCATTCCAAGAGATCGAAACGGCGAGTTTTCACCAGTTTTATTACCATCTTATGCTAGACGAGATGACCACTTGGAAGAGATGGTGATTAAACTCTATCAAACTGGCGTTACGACACGCGAAATCAGTGACATTATTGAGCGCATGTATGGTCACCACTACAGTCCAGCAACGGTGTCAAATATCACAAAAGTGACTCAAGAAAGTGTCACTGCCTTTCATGAGCGTTCCTTTC
Organism: Streptococcus iniae; assembly: GCF_030732225.1. Classification (NCBI taxonomy): domain Bacteria; kingdom Bacillati; phylum Bacillota; class Bacilli; order Lactobacillales; family Streptococcaceae; genus Streptococcus; species Streptococcus iniae. Next base: position 1,477,957 of record NZ_CP132230.1, read on the forward strand.
AAACTAACTACTCAGTCTTGTATCTAGACGGAACTTACTTACCCTTGCGACGAGGTACGGTCAGTAAAGAATGTATTCACATTGCACTTGGTATCACGCCTGAAGGGTATAAATCAGTTCTTGGCTATGAGATTGCCCCTAATGAAAATAATGTCTCTTGGTCAGATCTTCTTAAGAGGCTACAAAATCAAGGACTTAAGCAAGTTTCTCTAGTTGTTACAGACGGGCTTAACGGTGTGGATCAAATCATCCAACAAGCCTATCCAATGGCTAAACAGCAACGGTGTCTGGTTCACATTGGTCGCAATATCTCCAGTAAGGTCAAACGAGTAGATAGGGCACCTATTCTAAATCAGTTCAAGCAGATTTATCGTGCCACAAATTTACAGGAGGCTATTAAATTATTGGAACAATTTGTTTCTGAGTGGAAACCTCGTTACAAAAAGGTTATGACATCACTTGAAACAACTGAAAATCTCCTAACTTTCTATCAATTTCCACATCACATTTGGTCTAGTATTTACTCTACAAACTTGATTGAATCACTCAATAAAGAAATCAAGCGACAAAGCAAGAAGAGGGTGGTTTTTCCAAATGAAGAAGCCTTAGAACGATGCCTTGTAAGTATTTTCGAAGACTATAACATTAAGTTCGGAGCTCGTATTCATAAAGGATTCGGAGTATGTTTTGACACACTTGATAGCTTATTTGACTAATATTCAAAAACTCTACTCTTGTGTTTACACAAAATTATTGACAGTATCTCATTTTTTTCTTTGTTCCTAAAGATAAGTCCTTATAAAGAGTTTTTCGATACTTTTCAATATGGTAAAGGTTAATCCAATAATGCAAATCAATCATTTTTTTGTTAGAACAGATTTTCTTTATTAATCTTAAATTTTCTTCTAAGGTGAAATGGCAAATAAATTCTTGTTGACCTAATACTAAGCCAGCATTTGCAATCATTCTTTTCCCACAACCAATAAGTCTATCATTTTGATATACATCTCCTTGTGTTAACTTGTGAAAACCTGATAATGCCTTAAGAATCATTGTTTTTCCAGATCCATTTATACCTACTAATCCATAAATGCGATGATTTTCAAATTTTTGTGTTATCTGATCAATTAATATGCGTTTATCTTTTAAAATTGTTCCATTCTTAATTTCTAACATCTTTCACCTCCAATAAGTACATGAGAAAACAATAGAATAATATTCCTAAAAAAAGGATAACAATCATTTTAATAAGTATGTACCTAAAAATAATTTCCATACTAATTAGAACAATTGTAGCTAGGCTATCGGTAGCAAAATAGCTTATCCAAAAATAACTGATACAATCCACTAAAAACCATATACTTAGTAGATAGATTATGTCAAACAAAGCCGATGTTGGAGGATTAATCACTAGTAAGACACTACATACACAAGTTGCCAGATATAGGAACTCTCTGTAATAAGCATCTAAAATAAGTTTAGTGATAGACAATTGGTAATGAAACAGAGTCTTACAGTGACTTCTTATGATTTCTTTAATTGTGCAAGGTATTTCAGCCATCAATCGATAGCTACTCCAAAAACAAATATAATTTAAGCCTAGCAACATGATGATTCTTATATAATTTATTCTTTGGCCAGCAAGTAAAGGAAAAGGATCTAGTAATTGATTTTCCACTAATTGAACAATATTAATATTCTGATCTTCATTATAGACAGTTAGTAATAGAAAACAGATGGTCCATGTGGTCATAATATTCAATAATCTAAGAAATATTTTATATAATATCATAGGCATTTTTACAATTTAAATAGATATAAAGGATGCAAGCTGGTAAATAAGTAGCAAAAATATTCCACAAATTCAAATTTCCATAGGAAGTAAGATACTGTCAATAATTTTGTGTAAACACAAGAGTAGAGTTTTTGAATATTAGTCAAATAAGCTATCAAGTGTGTCAAAACATACTCCGAATCCTTTATGAATACGAGCTCCGAACTTAATGTTATAGTCTTCGAAAATACTTACAAGGCATCGTTCTAAGGCTTCTTCATTTGGAAAAACCACCCTCTTCTTGCTTTGTCGCTTGATTTCTTTATTGAGTGATTCAATCAAGTTTGTAGAGTAAATACTAGACCAAATGTGATGTGGAAATTGATAGAAAGTTAGGAGATTTTCAGTTGTTTCAAGTGATGTCATAACCTTTTTGTAACGAGGTTTCCACTCAGAAACAAATTGTTCCAATAATTTAATAGCCTCCTGTAAATTTGTGGCACGATAAATCTGCTTGAACTGATTTAGAATAGGTGCCCTATCTACTCGTTTGACCTTACTGGAGATATTGCGACCAATGTGAACCAGACACCGTTGCTGTTTAGCCATTGGATAGGCTTGTTGGATGATTTGATCCACACCGTTAAGCCCGTCTGTAACAACTAGAGAAACTTGCTTAAGTCCTTGATTTTGTAGCCTCTTAAGAAGATCTGACCAAGAGACATTATTTTCATTAGGGGCAATCTCATAGCCAAGAACTGATTTATACCCTTCAGGCGTGATACCAAGTGCAATGTGAATACATTCTTTACTGACCGTACCTCGTCGCAAGGGTAAGTAAGTTCCGTCTAGATACAAGACTGAGTAGTTAGTTTGAAAGGAACGCTCATGAAAGGCAGTGACACTTTCTTGAGTCACTTTTGTGATATTTGACACCGTTGCTGGACTGTAGTGGTGACCATACATGCGCTCAATAATGTCACTGATTTCGCGTGTCGTAACGCCAGTTTGATAGAGTTTAATCACCATCTCTTCCAAGTGGTCATCTCGTCTAGCATAAGATGGTAATAAAACTGGTGAAAACTCGCCGTTTCGATCTCTTGGAATGATTAAATTGACTAAGCCATACTTCGTTTCAAACTGTCGAGAGTAGGTCCCATTACGGCTATTACCTGTATTGTAACCTTCTTTTTTATATGGCTCATATCCAAGGAAAGCTGATAGTTCAACCTGCAAGAGATCATTCATAGCTATTTCTAAAGAGGATCGAAAGAATTCATCAATATCTTGTTTTTGCGCTAGGAAGTTAAGTAATTCTGTGGTAAACTGAGTCATGGGAATAAATCTCTTTCTAGTGAAGTGTCGTAACTCTACTATACAGGATTTATTCCTTTTTTGTGTTTACACAAGATATTTTACACTACCAAGTACTTTTGAGATCTGCCTAAAAAATAGCGACAATACCTATTTTTTAGGTAATCATATATTTTAGCTAAATTTCAAGTCCAAGTTAGCCAGCGGTTAAAAACTCTTTAGGAGATTTGTAGTCTAATATTTTCTTAGGATAGTTGTTTATCCAATTTTCAATGAATGCGACCTCTCTTTGGGTCGTTTTCTTTGTTCCTTTAGGTAACCATCTTCTGATCAGTCTGTTATGGTTCTCATTCGTTCCCCTTTCCCAGGAAGCGTAGGGATGTGCGTAGTAGATATCTTCTTTTGGAAAGACAAGAGAAAGTCTGTTGAATTCAGTTCCGTTATCAGCTGTAATAGAGTGAATAGGGTGAGTCTTTACTATACTTTCTAAGGCATGATTGACCGACTGAGCAGACTTATCCGGAATGAGTCTGATAATCTGGTGACGACTACGGCGGTCTGTTAGAGTTAGTAGACATTCATTCTTAGCCCTTGTTAGAATAACCGTATCAATTTCATAATGCCCATTTTCAAGTCTACGATTAATCGCATCAGGTCTTTTCTCAATGGATTGACCAGCAGGTTTGAAACGAGGGCTAGCCTTCTTTGATTTTCCCTTTCTTTTCCTTGGATACAAGATGTGATCAGAATGGATGCCAAGGTGTCCGTTATGAATCCAATAATAGATGGTTGAAACAGGAACAGCTATACCTTTCGACTTCACCATCATTTCAGGTGAAAAGTTCTGCCTCATATAGTGCAGAATCCTCTCTTTCGTATCTTTATCCAAGCCAATAGAACGAATAGAATTTCGTCGTTTATTCTCATAGCTAGCTTGAGCGTAGTCAGCTTGATAAATCATTTCAAATTTACCTTTACGAATTTGTTGTCTGACAAGTCCTCGTTTAACCTCATTATGAATGGTTTGAGGCGCTTTACCTAGCAAGTTAGCGATGGCTCTATTGGACTTTCCTTCTGACTTCCATTTCTCGATGAAGTAACGCTCAGCTATTGTCAAATGTTTTCCTTTTGGTGTATAATGTTCATGCATCTCAAAGTGTCCTATCTTGTGTTTGTGGTGAACTACAAGTATATCTCTTTGAGATGTTTTTTCATACCCTCAGATGGCTAACTTCATTTTAGAACTTTCTAATCATATATTTTACCAATAAAAAGAATAAGCAAAGGTAGTAAAAATGCTTGAAAAAAATTATATTCAAAAAGACTATTATTTAATGACAAAAGTCCATAAATCAATTTTAATTTAACTGATTCTCCTTGAATTTGAACTAAGTCAAAAGCTTTGTCATCAAAAAATATCATATGAGAAATCACTTGATGATAAATTAATATGGAAAATACCAAACAAAGTAAAATATACCATTTTTTATAGGGCAATAATTTGAAAAGTATCATTTTTTCTCCTTTAATAGCGGGAATAACAAATAAACGTTATGATCTAAGTACTACTATTTTGAATCTGGAGACCAACTACCATCAATAAAGAATCCGTTATCCCAGAAGTTTTCTCTAGCTAAGTTTAAGTTATAAATATAATGACTTTTCGCAAAATTTGTGTACACACCTCTTTGACCAGTCCAAGTTAAATCAACATCACTTCTTCTAATCCCCTGAGAATTTGCTAGGTAATGTTTTACTCTAATTTGAGGCTTCTTTGAATCTAAATTAACAACATAGTAACTATCATTCATTTTTTTCAAATACCCTGTCCCTGTAAAGCTAGGTGTAATTCGAAATTGTGATAGTTGTCCAATCTGTCTAGATCCCGCAAATACACTGCTTGTTGAAATAAATATGCTAACTAATAATATAAAAAGACTAACTTTTCGTTTCCTCATCATGAACCTCATTTCTATTACTTTGTTATTCCCATATCTATCTATTCGAATTTTTTCTCATAACATTAATGTTTTGCCATTTAAATGATAAAATATATTTTACCATTGTTTTCTTTTTTTGCCTATAAGTCAATAATTTCAGGTTTTATAGGCAAAACAAAAAACACAGCATGTTTACTGTGTTTGATTACTATAATATCTCACCAGCCCAACTTAAAATCATCAGTTAGGTATTCTTTTAACATCAGTTGGTGTTTATCTGATAAAGTCACAAGCTCTGCTATTTCACTTGGTGAGAAGAATTTCAGTTTTAAAGTCTCTGTGTTGCTAAAGCTTTCAATATTAATTGGATGCTTTGCTTTAACGTGATAGAGACAGACCAATGTTTGGACCTGATCACCATTTGGATAAATTTCTTCGAAATTACTGTAAATATTGAGAAAACGAAGAACTTCAACTTGGATACCAGTTTCCTCATAAAATTCTCGAATACAGGTGTCTAAGGTAGACTCACCAAGTTCTTGAGCTCCACCTGGAATTGCCCAAGTGTGCTTATCTCCTCGAAGTTGAAGTAAAATCTGTCCATCCTCATTTTCTAAAATACCTCCTGCAAAAGTTAAAATAACCTTATCGTGTCCCACTTTAGAACGGATATATGAAATATAATCTTTAGTCATCTTTTCTTCATTATTCTAAAAACACCTCTAAATCCGTTTAACTTAGAGGTGTTTTATCCTATTTTCAATTGTTAATATTCTTTTTGGTTATAGCCAAAGTCTGCTAGGTCAAGTTTTTTATCACGCCAGTTCTTTTTAACTTTTACCCAAGTTTCAAGGTAAACTTTATCTCCCAACATGATTTCGATGTCACGGCGAGCCATTTTACCAATTTTCTTAAGCATGGCTCCTTGCTTACCAATAATAATGCCTTTTTGACTATCACGCTCTACCATTATCGTTGCACGGATATGAACTTTGTCAGTTTCTTCATCACGTTTCATTGACTCAATAACAACAGCAACTGAGTGAGGAATTTCTTGTTTGGTTAAATGCAAGACTTTTTCACGAATCATTTCTGAAACAAGGAAACGTTCGGGATGATCTGTGATTTGATCTTCTGGGAAGTATTGGAAGCCTTCATCTAAATTATCAGTCAATAACTGTAAGAGGGTTTCAACATTATTACCTTGAAGAGCTGAAATTGGCACAACTTCTTTGAAATCCATATGGCTTCTGAAATCATCAATTTGTTCCAAAAGTTGATCTGGATGTACCTTATCGATTTTATTAATTACCAAGATAACAGGAACTTTAGCAGCTTTTAGGCGTTCCATTATCATCTCATCGCCCTTACCACGTTTTTCATCAGCAGGAACCATAAACAAAACCGTATCAACTTCTCGCAAAGTACTATATGCCGACTCCACCATAAAATCACCCAAAGCAGTTTTAGGCTTGTGGATTCCAGGGGTATCAATAAAAACAATCTGCTCAGTCTCAGTAGTATAGATACCCATAATTTTATTACGAGTGGTCTGAGCCTTATCACTCATAATAGCAATTTTTTGCCCCATTACATGGTTTAAAAAAGTTGATTTTCCAACATTTGGTCGTCCTAAAATAGCAACGAATCCTGATTTAAAAGTCATTCTTAATATACAGAGGTACTGTCTTATTAGCCTTTAACAGCATCAAGTCTCACCTCTTCCTTTCTTTTCTTTGAACAGACCCTTGGTCTGTCATTGCTGAGCTTCTTAGCTCATGTGACACTAAAGACTATTTCCTAAAAAACATATAAATGAGTTTCGGTAAAAAAATAATTAATCCTGTAATAACAGCATATCCTGACATAACAAGAACTGCTCCTGCTGCCATGTCTTTTGCTTTTTTAGCAAGCATGGAGAAATGGTAGTCACTCGCTAAATCAACCACATTTTCAATGGCAGAATTGACAATCTCAAAAGCTATCACTAAAAAAATAGCTAAAAAGAGAAAGAGCCATTCTATAGCAGAAATTCTAAAAACAAGACCAGCTAATAAGGTTAAGATAGCCGAAAAAAGATGATTTTTGAGGTTTCTTTCTTCACCAATTGCCGTCACTATCCCTGTCAGAGCAAATTCTAAGCTGGACATAATGGTTCTGTTTTTCCATTTACGTTTGGAATTATTGTCGTTTAAGGCCATAAGCAGTCAAAATCTCTTCCTGTAGTGTGAACATTTCTTTTTCTTCTTCTGGCGTGTAATGATCATAGCCATTAATATGCAAAAAGCCGTGAACAGCTAAGAAACCCATTTCTCGCTCAAAGGAATGACCATACTCACTTGCTTGTTCTTTTGCCTTATCAATTGAAATAAACAATTCACCAATATAAGCATCAAACTCAGACAACATTTCTGCTAGTTCAGGATCATTTTCAAGATCAGCTTGGTCAAATAAAATGGGAGTCTCAGGTTTATATTCTAAGGAAATAACATCCGTTGGACGATCCGTATCACGGTATTCTAAATTCAATTCATGACTACGTTCGTTGGTCACAAATGTGACGGACATTTCTTTTTCTTCTTTTCCCATTTTTTGGGCGGCAAAGTTAAGCAAATCAGTTGTTTGCTTCATAATCTCTTGCGAAACAAAGCCTGTTTCGTCAATCATCTCGATATACATTTACGTCTTCTTTCAATTGATAGTATTGTCTTATTATACCATAAGCAGCTCAAAAAAGGGAATTCCCTCGCAAGTCTCCCAGTTGTCTCATTTTAAGATAGGATATCTCTTACTAATGCTTGTAAAGAAGGAATGACTTCTTCTAAAAACCAGGCATTCTTTTTCATCCAAAGCTGATTTCTAGGAGAAGGATGGACCAAAGGAAAAAAGTCAGGAAGGTAATCTTTATAGTGTTTAACCGTCTTCGTTAGGTTCTCTTGACAATTCTGTCCAAGATAGTATTTTTGTGCATAGTGTCCAACTAAAATAATCAGTTTTAAATCCGGCATAGTCTCAATAAGTTTCTGATGCCATTTTAGAGCAAAACCTTTCCTAGGTGGCAAATCACCAGACTTCCCTTTACCTGGATAGTAAAAATCCATAGGTAGAAAACCAAACAGTTGAGAATGATAAAAAGTGTCATTATCGACATCTAACCACTCTCTAAGCCTGATGCCACTTCGATCGTTCCAATAAAGCCGAGTTTCTTGCGCGATAATACCTGGTGCTTGACCTACAATCAAAATACGAGCCGTCCTAGGAGCCGCATAAAGCGGTTCAATTCCTTTTTCTGTATAAGATTGATTATCCTGATCAGCCATAATGGCTTTGAAAATATCATCCATAAGAACTCCTTTTAGAAAAAACTCTTCGTTAGAAGAGCTTTTTAGTGATTATCGACATCAGGCAATTGCCCAATAACCTCATAAGTTGTTAACCCTGATTTTTGAGCTTGAGTTTTTTCAGAATGGCTGGCGCTAATAAGTTCATCTTGCTCAGGCTTGTTTTCATAAGCTTTAATAATGCCAGCAACTACTGGATGTCTTACCACGTCTTTAGCTGAAAAATAGATAAAATCAATGGCCTTGATACCTTGTAGTTTTTGACTAGCATCAATCAGACCAGATTTAACTTGCCTTGGTAAATCAATTTGACTAATGTCACCATTAACAATCATTTTAGAATTAAAACCAAGTCGGGTCAAAAACATCTTCATTTGCATAATAGTTGTATTTTGCGCTTCATCTAAGATAACAAAAGCATCATCTAATGTTCTTCCACGCATATAAGCTAGCGGAGCTATTTCGATGATTTCTCTTTCCATCAAACGGCTTGTTTGTTCTTTTCCTAAAATCTGGTAAAGAGCATCGTAAACTGGTCGAAGATAAGGGTCTACTTTTTCTTTTAAATCACCAGGTAAAAATCCTAAACTCTCACCAGCTTCAACTGCCGGTCTCGTTAAAATAATGCGTTTTACCTGACCTTTTTTAAGGGCTGTTACAGCTAATGTTACGGCAAGGAAGGTTTTACCTGTTCCTGCTGGACCAATCCCAAAAACCACATCATGGTTTTTAACACTATCACTGTAATGTTTTTGTCCTAGAGTCTTAACTCTGATTGGCTTACCACTATTGTCTTTAATAATTTCTTCTTCATACAGTGCAACAAACTTATCAATCTTGTCATTTTCAGCCATTGACAAAGCTGTAACAAGGTCTGAAGTATTAACAATCATGCCACGACCAACAAGAATAAGGAGCGCTTGAATGGTCAATCTGGCTAATTCAACCGATTTTTGATCATCACCTATGACTTGCACACGCTCTGTTCTGGCATGGATAATCACTCCTAAATGATCTTCAATTAATTTTAAGTGACGCTCATTTGTGCCAAAAAGTGCCAGAACATCATCTGGGTGGTTTAGTGTAATATCAACAGAATACTCTTGCAAATAGAGTCCCTCTTTCTTTAGTTTCTTTTTTCTCTATTATAACAAATTTCTAGAAAATTAACTGAAATTACCTTTGTTTGAAACACTATCTTTTTCACATTTTCTCATTTTATTTTTATGAAAACGTTGACAATGTTTTATTTATTTGCTAGAATGTTAAATTGCAATGACACTTTAATGCGCATAATTGTCCAGCAAAACACTTAAAGGAGATATTTATGAATCATACTTATGAACAGGAACATCCAGAAAGCTTCTCACGGTTTTTAAAGCGCCAAAAAGTAGTCTTTCTAATTGCCTTTTTTGGTTATGTCTGTGCTTATTTAGTGCGCAACAATTTTAAACTTATGTCAAACACCATCATGATCACAAATGGATGGGATAAAGCTCAAATTGCAACCTTATTGTCATGCCTTACCGTTTCTTATGGTTTAGCTAAATTTTATATGGGAGCTTTAGGAGACCGTGTTAGTTTGCGAAAACTCTTTGCAACAAGTTTGGGAGCCAGTGCCTTAATTTGCATTTTAATTGGTTTTTTCCACACTTCCATGCTAACACTTGGCATTTTACTATTTCTTTGTGGTGTCGTTCAAGGTGCACTCGCTCCTGCTTCACAAGCTATGATTGCTAACTATTTCCCTAATAAAACTAGAGGGGGCGCTATTGCTGGTTGGAACATTTCACAAAATGCTGGTTCTGCACTTCTGCCTTTGACTATCGCATCTTTTACAAGTGCTGGTTTAGTTGTTCCTGAAACAGGAAATATTTTACTCGCATTCCTAATTCCAGGACTTTTCGTTCTCGTATTTGCCGCGATTTGCTGGAAATTCGGTGGTGACAATCCTGAGGCTGAGGGACTCGATTCTTTACGTACTATGTTTGGCGAAGCTGGTGAGTCAAATGTCGCTTCTGAAGAAGAAAAAAGTAACCTTTCTTATTGGCAACTGATTTGGAAATATGTTTTTTGCAATCCCTCATTACTACTTGTTGCTGCAGTAAACGTTGCTTTGTACTTTGTTCGTTTTGGTATTGAAGACTGGATGCCAATTTATTTAACAGAGGTTGCTAATCTATCTGAAGCTAAAATACATTTTGCTATCTCTATTTTAGAATGGGTCGCTATTCCTGGATCACTTGTTTTTGCATGGCTAGCTGTAAAATACCCCAATAAAATGGCTAAGATTGGTGCGATTGGACTCTTTGCTATGGCAGGTATCGTCTTTGTTTATGAGTACATCACAGCTAGTGGAGCCCCTGATTACGTCTTGTTACTCATCATCTCAGGTATCCTTGGCTCACTTATCTACGGGCCACAATTAATTGTTAATATCCTAACCATCAACTTCGTTCCATTAAATGTTGCTGGAACTGCCATTGGCTTTGTTGGTGTCACAGCTTATTTAATTGGCAATATGGGAGCAAACTGGTTAATGCCAATCTTAGCAGACAATTTTGGCTGGTTTTGGTCATATGTTGTTGTAGCTGGTTTATCTGCTTTCTCAGCTATCGGTTATCTATTACTTGCAAAACACGAAGAAGAATTAATTAAAGAATAGTAAAAAACACATCCGTTTTTGGATGTGTTTTCAGTTATAAATAATCTTTTTTAAATTAATTTTGCTTCTTTTAACAGTTCTTCCAGATAAGTTCCTTTAATTTTCTTACGCCCAATTTTTTCAATTAATTTTGGAATTGGTAAATCTAATTCTCCAAGTTGTTTATGGTCATTTAAATGGTAAACAGCTTGTAAAAGTGTTCGAATGTCATAGCAAGAATTAAAGACCTCTGGAACACCTCTTTCAACATCCAACAGGCTATAAACAGCTTCCATTGCGGTGCGAATTGAATATTCTGTGGTAAATACAGTATCTTTCGTTGGTGATTCTGCAAAATTACCAATAAAGGCTAAGTTAACAGAGCCATCAGGGATTACTTTTGGTCTATCCCCCATTACCCTAGGCATAAAGTAACTTGTGATATAAGGCATGTAAACTGGAACCGTATTAATGTATTCTTGAGCTGAAAGGGTCTTGATTTTATTTTCCGGAACACCTAAATGGTATAGTAATTCTTCTGTAATTTCACGTCCCGTACACTCTTCAATTTTTTTAGTTACAAAATTGCCTTCAACATTGGAGTAAAGTCCATAAATCCAAACAATTGTTTCATTGTCTTTTTGTTCTTTAAAATGAGGTTGTCTATGAATGGCAAAACTCATCATCCAATTAGAATCTGTAATGGTAATAATACCACCGGTATTGACTTTACCATCATGCAAATCACGATGAGTTAAACGTTCAATGTATGGTTCGATAGCAGGATCTTTGATTGTTGCAGTAGCTGAAACAAACCAACTTTTATCTGGAAGATTTTTGTAAAATTTCTTAGGATGTCCAAATGCATCAGATTGAGCAGCAAGATTTTCCCACAAATTCCATGAACCACCTAAGTCTTTTGTTGGTTTAGCAACAGTATCATGACTACCATAGGTTGTACTTTCTGTAATGGAACCATTTGTCACAAACACTAAATCATTTGGGCTAAGTTGACGTTTTTCTGCCTGGCCAGCAACAGTCATATGTAAGGCCGTTACCATTTTTTTGCCGTCTTTAAAATCAACACTTAAATTGGTAACCTTAGTATCAAATTGAATATCAACATGATGTGACTCAAGGTAACTAATAATTGGTTTTACCATAGAATCATATTGATTGTATTTATTGAATTTTAATGATGTAAAATCTGGTAAACCACCAATATGATGAATAAACCTCATGGCATAACGACGCATTTCAACAGCTGAATGCCATTTTTCAAAAGCAAACATTGTTGCCCAGTAAGTCCAAAAATTACTGTCAAAGAAAGCATCGGAAAAAACATCAGCAATGGTCAGTTCCCCTAAAGACTCTTCTGTTTTCATGACAAGACTAATGAGTTCTTTCGAGTGAGCACCAAGCGTAAACAAACCATCATCCTCTAAACGATGTCCTCTTTTATGAATAAGACGACAGTTAGAAGAATTCGGATCGTCTTTATCCAACCAATAGAATTCATCCAAATAAGAAGCACCAGGGATTTCAAGTGAAGGAATAGACCGATACATATCCCACATACACTCAAAATGATTTTCCATTTCTCGTCCACCACGAGTGACAAAACCAATATCAGGACGCTTAATACCATCTAAAGACCCACCAGACAATGGCAACTCTTCTAATATATGAATTCTCTCACCAGACATTTGACCATCCCTAATGAGAAAAACAGCTGCTGCTAATCCAGCTAAACCTGATCCAATAATATAGGCTGATTTGTCATCAACACCCTTTGGTTTTCTAGGTCTAGCAAAAGCCTCAAAATTTCCACTGCTATAATACATCGAAAATCCTCCTTATAAAAAATGATTTATATACCTGTATTTTACTCCTAAAACCATTCTTCTGCAGACAAAAAATGCTTTTCTAAGGAAGAATTTAGACATTTTTTAAAATGTGTCCAATTGATTAAAAAAAGCCTAGCCCAAAGACTAGGATATTAATAACAAGCATATCAATGACTCAAATAATCTTCCCAAATAGCATCAAATTGACCAAGATTAAATGAAAAACTGGCTTGATCTTCAAGATAAGAACTGATAATATCAAAATCATCCGTATGTTTAGGAAATGTGGTTTCATCAAAAGCTAAATCTGCTAAAATAGCAACCGGCTCATCAGATTTAGGATTACGTTGCGTCATCAACCAGCTATAAAATGATTTTCTCAAGGGACTTACTCTACCTCTTCTCTTTGTTTTGCCATGTACGCTCTAAAAAATCATGCCTGATTTTGCTTGATTGGGCATAGCGTTCTGGATTTTTTCTGTAAAATGCTTGATGGTATTCTTCTGCGGGATAAAATGGCTGTGCTTCTTCAATTGTTGTCACAATTGGAGCATCAAAAATAGCTGCTTGAGCTAACTCCTTCTTAGATTGCTCTGCCAATTCTTTTTGAGACTGATTCAGATAAAAAATAACCGGGCGATAATTATCCCCACGATCCTCAAATTGCCCCATGGCATCCGTTGGATCAGTCATTTGCCAATACAAATCAAGTAATTCTTTATAGGTAACTTGAGACGAGTCAAAAATAATTTCAACAGCCTCAGTATGACCTGTTTGTTTTGAGCACACTTGCTCATATGTCGGATTTTCGGTGTGTCCAGCAGTATAACCACTACGAACAGAAAGAATCCCTTCCTTTTCTTCAAATGGTTCTACCATACACCAAAAACAACCGCCGGCAAAAATTGCTTTCTCCAATGTCTGTGTCATAAGAATCCTCCTTATTTGTTGATTTATTGTAACAAAAAACTTTGCAGACTGCAAAGTTTTTTGGTTTATAGTAATTCTGTTCCATTCACATCTTGTTTGATTTTCTTAACTTTCATTAAACCACCAAGTGCTTTTTTGAATTGCCCTTTTGAAATCCCAAAAGTTGCTTTAATATCATCAGGATGAGATTTGTCATTTAAGGTCATAAAACCGCCATTTGATTCCAAATAAGTTAGAATCATTTGAGCATCATTTTCAAGCATTTCAAATGAACGAGGTTTCAATGATAAATTTAATGTGCGATCAACTTCTCTAAACCCAATAACACGGGCATCTAAAACTTGGCCCAAGCGTGGTTCATTATAGCGTTCACTTGGATGGATGTAACCAAGCATATTGTTCTCAGGTAAATAAACAAATGTACCATTCATTTTTAGACGATAAACAATCGCCGGCCAATTTTGATTTTGCATGTTGTTATAAGCAGGATCTGACATCTCTTGAAAAACTTCCGGCTGAGCTGGAATAGCCCACATGCGTTCTTTGCTATCGACTTCTAATCTGACATAGAGTTTATCACCTTTTTTAGGCCATAATTCTTTCATTTCAGGTAATAAGTCTAAAGACACAACAACTTCCTTATCAGGTAAGCCAATATCCAGAAAAACCCCTAGATCACGTCGGATATCAGTCACCTGCCCCCAACCATAAGAATCAAGTCCTGCGTTAATAGGTTTTGTTGTTAAACGTAATTTTTGCTTTATGTCTAAATAAGCAAACCCTGTCACCATTTGTCCAACTTCATGCTCACCTTCTGCTTTAGCAAGGTTGAATATAAACCCGTCTTTTTGAACAAAATAGGAATGGTCATTTTCATCTCTAATCAAACCTGTAATTGTTGTTGCTAATAAATCGTTCATTCTTTTTTTCTTTCTAGAAAAACTAGGCCACCTTCAAAAACAAGAGTTTCTGAAATGATGACCTACCTCCTTTTTATTTTCCTGTTAACCCTATTAGGGCAGTCTATAATTAAACTTCTAAAAGTTCTTTTTCTTTGTTAGCAGTCATGCTATCAATGTGTTTGATAGCATCATCAGTAGCTTTTTGAATATCTTTTTCCAATGATTTCAATTCATCTTCAGTGATTTCTTTAGCTTTTTCTTGTTTTTTTGCTTCTTCCATAGCATCACGACGGATATTACGGATAGCAATTTTTGCATTTTCACCAACTTTTTTCACATCTTTGGCTAGACTCTTACGTGTTTCTTCAGTTAAAGCAGGAATAACCAAACGAATAACAGAACCATCACTTGATGGTGTAATTCCTAGGTCTGATGCATTAATGGCACGCTCAATTTCTTTAATTGATGATTTGTCAAATGGTGAGATGAGCAATACACGTGCTTCTGGAACAGTGATTGATGCCAACTGGTTAAGAGGTGTCATTGCACCATAATATTCAACTTGAATACGGTCTAATAAACTTGCATTCGCACGACCTGCACGAATACCTGCATATTCTCGTGATAACGAGTGATGTGATTGCTCAAAACGTTCGTTTGCTTTTTCAATAATTGGGTTTGCCATTTTTAGTTTTTCTCCTTGTTTTCTGTTATTGTTCGTCGTTTGCTTTGTTTGAAACCGTTGTTCCGATATGTTCACCAAACACAACACGTTTTATGTTGCCTGTTTCATTCATATTAAAGACAACTAAATCAATATCATTATCCATTGACAGAGTTGATGCTGTTGCATCCATGATTTTAAGCCCGCGTTTAATCACTTCACCATGGGTTAATTCATCAAATTTCACAGCATTAGCATCTTTTCTAGGGTCTGCATTGTAAACACCATCGACACCATTTTTAGCCATAAGAATAGCGTCAGCTTCAATTTCAGCAGCTCTTAAAGCAGCAGTCGTATCTGTTGAGAAATAAGGGGAGCCAATTCCAGCACCAAAAATAACAATACGACTTTTTTCTAAATGGCGAAGGGCACGCCCACGAATATAAGATTCAGCAACATTTTGCATTGGAATTGCAGTTTGAACACGAGTATCAACACCATAATGTTGCAAACTATCAGCCATGACAAGAGCATTCATAACAGTTCCCAACATACCTGTGTAATCTGCTTGAACACGGTCCATGCCAGCTGCAGCAGCAGGTTCACCTCTCCATAAATTTCCACCACCGATAACAACAGCAATTTCAACACCTGATTGATGAACTTCAGCAATTTCTTTAGCGATTGACTGTACTGTTGGAATGTCAATACCAACACCTTTGTCACCTGCAAGTGCCTCACCAGATAGTTTGATTAAAATTCGTTTATATTTTGGTTCCACGTTTATGTTCTCCTTATTTTGTCCTTACTATTCTACCACAAATCATAGAAATTTAATAGGCGAATAACTGAGACGACCTTACAATTTTTTTCATTTTCTGAAAGTCTTTCGACAAAAAAGACCATCCTAAGATAGTCTTTAAAAGTTATTATAATGAACTTGGATCAACTTTAATACCAACACCTTGTGTTGATGTAATTGAAACGTTAGTCATGTAAGTACCTTTTGCTGTTGATGGTTTAGCTTTAGCCATAACATCGTTGAATGCTTTAAAGTTTTCAACAAGTTTATCAGCGTCAAATGATACTTTACCGATGATAGCTTGAACGTTACCAGCTTTGTCGGCACGGTAAGTGATTTTACCACCTTTTGATTCTTCAACTGCTTTAGTAACATCCATAGTTACAGTACCAGTTTTAGGGTTTGGCATCAAGTTACGAGGTCCAAGGACACGTCCAAGACGTCCAACGATAGCCATCATGTCTGGTGTTGCAATAACAACATCAAAGTCAAGCCATCCACCATTGATTTTAGCAACAAGATCATCTTCACCTACGAAGTCTGCTCCAGCAGCTTTTGCTTCTTCAGCTTTTGCACCACGTGCAAATACAAGCACACGTTGTGTTTTACCAGTTCCGTTTGGCAATACCATTGCACCACGGATTTGTTGGTCAGCTTTACGAACATCAATGTTCAAGTTGTATGCAACTTCTACAGATGCATCAAATTTTGCGAAGTTAGTTTCTTTTACGAGTGCTACAGCTTCTTCTACGCTGTATGCTTTAGTGCTATCTACTTTTTCAAGTGCTGCACGCATTTGTTTGCTTTTTTTAGCCATTTTTAAATTCTCCTTGTAATGTGGTCATATCGATTTGCTTTAAAATCTCCCACGTCACTCATCTCTTATGATGAAGTCGTGCGGGTAATAGGGTCTCTTACTGATTAGTCAGCGATAGTGAATCCCATAGAACGAGCAGTACCTTCGATCATACGCATTGCAGACTCAATGTTTGCAGCGTTTAAATCTGGCATCTTAGTTTCAGCAATTTCTTGTACTTGCGCACGAGTAACTGATGCAACTTTAGTTTTGTTAGGTGTACCTGATCCTTTTTCAACTCCTGCAGCTTTTTTCAAAAGAACAGCAGCTGGTGGTGTTTTCGTTACAAATTCGAATGATTTATCTTCAAAAACTGTGATAACAACTGGGATGATCATTCCAGCTTGGTCAGCTGTACGAGCATTAAATTCTTTAGTGAATCCCATGATGTTGATACCTGCTTGACCAAGGGCTGGTCCAACTGGTGGAGCTGGAGTTGCTTTACCAGCAGGGATTTGAAGTTTTACAAGTTTTTCGACTTTTTTAGCCATTTTTAAAATCCTCCTGTTGTGGTTTTGGCGGTAATTAAGATTTTTACCTCCCACATATATGCTATAGCATACCTTACTATTATACATCAAAAATAATTTTTTTCAAGTAAAAAATCATTGGTTCAGTAAAAAATCGACTAATGTAATTTCTCAAAGTAAGTTCCACTTAGGGTTAAAAACCGGAAGTTAGTGTGAGAAGGATTTTTATGGTGGAATTAAGTCTGAGACGTTTGAGTTAGAAATGAGAATATCTATCTTGACAAAACATAAACACTTAACCCTCTCAGACCGTAACGACGTCCAATCAGGTTTGGATAGAGGAGAAACCTTTAAATCCATTGGACTAAAACTCCAGAAAGACCCTACTACAATCGCTAAGGAAGTCAAACGAAATAAGCAATTCAGAGATGGTTCTAAGAACTGTCTAGATTGTCCCCTCTTGAAAAAAGCTCCCTATGTTTGTAATGGGTGCCCAAAAAGGAGAATCAACTGCGGTTACAAGAAAATCTTCTATTATGCTAAGCAAGCTCAGAAAAACTACGAACAACTCCTTGTCCAAGCCAGAGAAGGTACTCCACTTAATAAAGAAACCTTTTGGGAGATGGACAAGGTAGTTTCTAAAGGAGTCAAAAAGGGACAGCGTATCTATCACATCCTCAAAACAAATAAGCTTGATGTCAGTTCTTCAACTGTTTATCGCCATATCAAGAAAGGCTACTTATCTATCGCACCTATCGATCTGCCTAGAGCTGTGAAGTTCAAGCAAAGACGTAAAATGACGCTTCCTCCTATTCCCAAAGCCAACAAAGAAGGGAGACGTTACGAGGACTTCTTAGACTACATGAACCAGACAGAACTCAGCTCCTGGCTTGAGATGGATACAGTCATTGGACGGGTTGGAGGAAAGGTTCTTCTGACTTTCAATGTCTCCTTTTGTAACTTCATCTTTGCCAAACTGATGGACTCTAAAACAGCTATTGAGACAGCTAAACACATCCAAGCCATTAAGAGGACACTCTATGACAATCATGTGGACTTCTTTGAGTTATTTCCAGTCATCCTAACAGATAACGGGGGAGAATTCGCTAGAGTAGATGAAATCGAGATTGACGTCAAAGGACAGTCTCAGCTCTTCTTCTGTGACCCAAACCGTTCTGACCAAAAAGCTAGAATCGAGAAGAATCATACCCTCATCAGAGATATACTTCCCAAAGGAACATCATTTGATACGCTAACTCAAGAAGATATCAATCTAACCCTATCGCATATCAACAGCGTGAAAAGGCAGTCTCTAAACGGAAAGTCTGCTTATGAACTATTCTGCTTTACATATGGAGAAAATGTCGCCAGTCTACTTGGCATTACTAAAATTCCGGCAGCGAAAGTCTGCCAATCTCCGATACTCTTGAAAGACAAAATCTAATATAAAAATATAAATCTAATTCCCTCAAACGTCTCACACTAACTTCCACCATAGCGGAACTTAATCTGAAACGCTTTCAGATGAGGAGGTTTTCTTGTACCCTTTTTTTGCGATTTTTAACTCTGAAAACCTATGAAATCAAGCATTATAAAAACCAACGGAAGAAGTCTGAGACGGATTTTCGTTGGTTTTTATTGGTTTTTATCAGACTAAATTCCATTTCTACTAGAGGTGGAACTTACTTTGAGAATTTAGCAAAAAATGTCACCTATCACCATTAGAAAAACGGAGAATAAATTTACAAATCATCTAAAAGAGTATAAAATAGAATTATGATGACTTATAAATTGATAGCCTTGGCTTTTATTATTTTAACACCACTTTTTTCACATATAATGGTTTCTTTTTTTAGACTAGGAAGATATGGTCTTAAATTTCCGGACCTTGCTCTTGTCTTTTTTGGTTTAGAACTCTTTTTAGTATCTGGTAAATTTTTATCACATAGTCTCTTGCCTCATTATCTAATAATGATGTCGCTTCTAGCCTTGATTATTACTTTAATATTGGTTTTCAAAAGTCAGCAATTTACCTACCACAGATTTATGAAACTATTTTGGAGAATTGGTTTTCTCATCACTTCTTTGTCTTACATCCTTTTAGCTTGTTACGTTTTTATAGTATAAAAAAATCTTGGCCATGCGGCTAAGATTTTTTAGTTTGTTTGTAATACCTTGCGTGGTTTTGTTCCTTCAGCAGGGCCAATAACTCCAGCTTCTTCCAATTCATCCATTAATCTGGTTGCACGGTTAAACCCAACCGACAAGCGTCTTTGAATCATTGAAGCTGAAGCTTTTTGTGTTTCTAAAACAAGAGCTTTCGCTTCTTCAAATAAAGGATCTCCTTCTGATACATCTCCTGAAACAGAAGCCATATCTGCCTCTGTGACTTCACCAGGATCAAAGGACTCATCATAATCAGCCTCAGCTTGTTCCTTAATGAAACCAACAATACGTTCAACATCATCATCTGAAATAAAGGACCCTTGCAAGCGAACAGGATGGTTCTCATCTATAGGTTTAAAGAGCATATCACCACGGCCTAGCAGTTTTTCCGCACCGTTAACATCTAAAATGGTCCTACTATCAGTACCAGATGATACCGCAAAAGCAATTCGAGATGGAACATTGGCTTTAATTAAACCAGAAATAACATCAACAGATGGCCTTTGTGTTGCAAGAATCATATGAATACCAGCAGCACGGGCTTTTTGCCCTAAACGAATAATAGCATCTTCAACTTCTTTACTTGCTACCATCATCAAGTCAGCTAATTCATCCACAATAACAACAATTAATGGCAAAGGAATTTGCTTTTGTTCTGATTGACTGTTATATTCTTCGACTTTAGCATTATATCCTGCAATATTGCGAACCCCTACTTTACTAAAGAGTTCATAACGGTTTTCCATTTCATCAACAACTTTTTGCAAAGCCTTGCTGGCTTTACGAGGATTTGTAACAACTGGAATGAGTAAGTGAGGAATATCGTTATAAACGGAAAGTTCAACCATTTTAGGATCAATCATCAAGAATTTGACTTGATCAGGTCGTGCTTTCATCAAAATACTTGAGATAATGCCATTAACAGCAACTGATTTCCCAGAACCTGTTGAACCAGCAACTAGTAGATGAGGCATTCGTGTTAAATCAAAGCTTCTGGCCATACCATTAACTGCTTTTCCAAGAGGGACTTCTAGAAGCTTATCCTCAGATGTATTAGACTGCTCCCAAAGTTCTCGGAATGAAACTGTTGCAATTTCTGAATTTGGCACTTCAATACCAACAAGGGACTTACCAGGAATTGGAGCTTCAATACGAACATCTTTTGCAGCAAGTGCTAAAGCTAAATCATCTGAAAGATTCGAAATTCTATTGACACGTACCCCAACGGCGGGCTTAATTTCATATTTTGTTACAGATGGCCCAATTTCAGCACGCTCAACCTTAACGTCTATTCCAAAACTCTTGAAGGTATCTTCAAGAACTGTAATATTTTTACGCACAAGATTTTTTTCTTTAGATTGATTTTTAGGCTTGTCAGGTGCAAATAAGTCAATAGTTGGTAATTTATAAAGAAGATTTGCTTTAGGTGTGAAATCCACCACAACCGGCTCATCATCACTTTCTTCTTCACTATTATTATTCTGTGGAACTCTTTCCTCTTGAATTTTTAAGCTTAAACTTCCATCAAAGTCATCCAAGGAAATGGTTTCCTCATCACTATCTGGATGAGAGTGATAAGCAATAATTTCTGGCTCAGAAGCTATTGTGTCAAAAGAAGCTTGCTCATCAAAAATCTCACCTGTTTCTGGATCGACTGAAAGAGGCGTTCTCTCAAGAGCTGAGAGAGCTTCTTCTCTTCCTTTTTCTTGCTCCAGTCGCTCGTTTTCAAGTCGTTCTTGCTCTGCCAGAGCCTTCTCTTCTTCTCGCTTGATAAAACGTTGCTCTTTTTTTTCTTGATGTTTCAAATGAAGTTTATAGATCACATTTTTAAAGAAATTGGAGACATCATAAACATCCCATGGTGTCATCAAAAATAAACCTAATAGAATGACTAGACCACCAATCAAAAAGGCCCCTAGGTTTGAAAAGAGAAAAGAAACCGGTTTATAGATGAGTGCCCCAAACATGCCACCACCCAAAAAGGCATCGACTTTAAACTGTAGTAAATCTGCCATTATTAAACGAGCCGAGCTTGTGAAAACTTCTTTGTCTTTTAAAGCTGGAAAAGTAAAGAGATAAGCATGCCATTCAATAAGTAATCCTATAAAAAGAATAACAAAACCTGCTATAAAACCTTC
The DNA here is from genome assembly GCF_030732225.1 of Streptococcus iniae. NCBI lineage: Bacteria > Bacillati > Bacillota > Bacilli > Lactobacillales > Streptococcaceae > Streptococcus > Streptococcus iniae. Next base: position 1,499,745 of record NZ_CP132230.1, read on the forward strand.
TTTTTTTTGTAGCCATTTAAAGAAAAAAAGATGAATGACCATAGCAAAAATAAAGAGATAGGCCAGACTTCCTACCATAAATCGAATAACATTATACGCTGTCATTCCAAAAACCCCAAGTTTAAGGGCTGCAAAAACAAGAACAATACCTGTTAAAATAGAAAGAGCCATTCTTTTAAGTGCTCTTTGTTTGTCAATATCTGCTTTAGTGAGTCGCTTTTTCTTAGCAACTTTTTTACGTTGATTTCTTTTAGCCATGCACCTATTATACCATGTTTTGATAATTATTAAAGATGACTTTGTTTTCAGAAGTCTTCAACTCAAATTATCTTGATAACCTCCTTTCGTTTATGTTTCAGTTTAGTTTTGACTATTATACTAAGTAAGAACGTTGATAAAAAATACTCTCTATCCCTTATTTTTCCCTAAGATTTGTGGTAAAATAAGATAAAATCACTACAAGGAGATCCCATGAAAAAATGTCTTTCCCTGACTTTAATCTTAGTCAGTTTAGTCAGTTTAGTCAGTTTAAGTGCTTGTCAATCTGTTAATCGTGCCATTAAAGGCGATAAATATGTCAATGAAAAAATGTCCAAGGACAAAGCTGATGCCGATGCTAAAGCTTATGAGAAAAAAGTCAAAAAAGCACTCACTGCTCCACAAAGTGCTTTTCCTCAATTGACGAAAGAAGTTTCTAAAGATGAAGCCAAAGTTATTTTAAAAACAAGTCAAGGGGACATTACCCTCAAACTTTTCCCAAAAATTGCACCATTAGCAGTTGAAAACTTTTTGACACATGCTAAAAAGGGCTACTATAATAACGTTAGTTTCCACCGTGTCATCTCAGAATTTATGATTCAAACAGGAGACCCAAAAGGTGATGGAACAGGCGGACAATCTATTTGGTACGGTAAAGATAAAAAGAAAGATGCTGGAAACGGCTTTAAAAACGAAACATCACTTTACCTTTATAACTTACGTGGTGCACTAGCAATGGCTAATGCTGGACCAGATACAAATGGCAGCCAGTTCTTCATTAACCAAAATACACAAGACCAAAGTATGACACTCTCTGAAGATAATTACCCTAAAGCCATTATTGAGGCTTATAAAAATGGTGGGAATCCAAGTCTTGACGGTGGCTATACAGTCTTTGGCCAAGTGGTTGATGGCATGGATGTTGTTGATAATATCGCAAGCACAAGTGTGGACGAAAAAGACAAACCTCGCCAAGACATTACAATCACATCTATTGATATTCAACAAGATTACAACTTTAAGTAATAAGCAAAAAATCTGAGGCAATTCAAAGTTGCCTCAGATTTTTTTCATTTGTTTAATGTCTATTTTTACTAACTAGTCCATTTTTTAGGAAGCCTTGTTTGGGTGAAATAACAAAGCTAATAGCAAATATAATTGCTGATGTCAAAACGATGCTTGAACCTGCCGCAATATTAAAACTATAGCCAATAAAGAGGCCTAAAAAAGAACTTAATGCCCCTAAAGTAGATGATAAGATAAGCATCTTTTTAAGGCTTGTTGCATAAAGATAGGCTGTTGCAGCTGGTGTGATTAACAAAGCGACAATTAAGATGGTACCAACACTTTGCATAGCAGTGACAGCAACTAAAGTTAATAGAACCATCAATAAATAATGGTAAAAGCCAACTCGATACCCCATTGACTTAGCAAGCACTGGGTCAAATGACGTTAATAATAATTCTTTAAAGAAAAGAACAATAACAGCCAAAACAAGAACTGAGACGACAATTGTCATCCATTTATCACTATCTTGAACCGCCAGAATATTCCCAAATAAAATATGGAAAAGATCTGTTGAACTATTGGCTACACCAATCAGTATAACCCCTAAAGCCAGAAAGGAACTAAAGGTAATGCCAATTGCCGTATCCCCTTTAATCACGCTATTTTCTTTGATAAATGTGATTAAAAGTGAAGCTATTAGCCCAAAAACAACTGCTCCAATAAAGAAATTAATCCCTAAAATGTAGGACAAAGCTACCCCAGGAAGAACAGCATGTGAAATAGCATCCCCCATCAATGACATAGACCTCAAAATAATGAAACAACCTACTGCCCCAGAGACAATTCCAATAACAATTGCTGTTATTAAAGCATTCTGTAAAAAATGATAAGCCATCAAACCATCAATAAACTTCATTAACATGCTTTTTCTCCTTTTACAATTAAATCATTTCCATAAGTATCGGCCAAACTTTCAACCGTAAAGACCTCTTTAACTGGCCCATAAGCTTTGATTTCTTTATTTAATAGGATGACTCTGTCAAAATAGTAATCAACTTTACTCAAGTCGTGATGAACAACTAAAATCATTTTCCCTAAACTGCGCAGTTCTTTAAGCAAGTCCAAAATAATGGATTCACTGACAGAATCAATCCCCACAAAAGGTTCATCTAAAAAGATATATTGTGTTTCTTGAATAAGACATCTTGCTAAAAGCATTCGTTGAAATTGTCCACCTGATAATGCATTAATTGGCGCATCAGCATAGTCTTTTAAGCCCACTTGGTCCAAATAATGAAGAACTTTTTCGGATTCTTTAGCAGTTACTCTATGAAATAAACCTAATCTAGCATAAGTTCCCAATGCAACACATTCTTTAACCGTAATAGGAAAATGGAAATCAATCATACTTCGTTGCTCCACATAGGCAACTGTTGAGCCAAGATTTTTCCCATCACGTTCACCAATAGTTACCGTACCACTATAGTCCACAAGATTCAAAAGCGATTTAATGAATGTTGACTTTCCAGCACCATTTGGACCTATGATTCCAATTATGCCGGGACCTTCAATGCTAATATTCACATTATTCAAAGAATTTTCTTGTCCTTGATAACTAACAGACAAATTTTTTGTTTTAATCATCATACCCTCCTTAAAATAAAAGAAAGCACAAAATCAGGAAAAGAGACTGTGCTTTACTTCATATCTTATTTTGCTAAGCCTTCTGAAATTTTATCTAAATTCCATTTCATCATGGCATAGTAACTATCACCGTCTTGACCTTTTTTAGCAACTGAGTCTGTAAAAATCTCAGAGTAAATTGGAATACCACTGTCTTTTGAAACAGATTTCATTGGACGGCTATCAACACTTGATTCAACAAAGAGTGCTGATGGTTTTTTAGCTTTCAACTTCTCAATTAAACTTGAAATTTGGTCTGGTGTTCCTTCTTCTTCAGTATTGATTTCCCAAATATAAGCTGACGGCACTTTGTAAGCTTTTGAGAAATATTTGAAACAGCCTTCACTGGTAACAATTACTTTTTTATTGTCAGGAATTTTATCAAATGCAGATTTCGCTTCTTGGTCTAATTTTTCCAATTTAGCTACATAGGCATCCAAATTCTTTTGATAGTAGTCTTTATTTTCGGGATCTTTTGCCATTAATTGTTTAGCAATATTTTTGGAATAAATCACCCCATTTTCAAGGTTCAACCATGCGTGTGGATCTTCTTTACCTTTTTCATTTTCACCTTCAAGGTAGATCACATCAATACCATCACTGACTGCAAAATAGTCTTTGTTTTTGGTTTTCTTAGCATTTTTAACAAGTTTCGTAAACCAGGCTTGCCCACCATCTTCTAAATTAATACCATTGTAAAAAATGAGGTCTGCATTTGTTGTTTTTTCAACATCTTCTGGCAACGGCTCATACTCATGGGGATCTTGACCAATTGGGACAATACTGTGCAAATTAATTTTTTTACCTGCAATATTTTTTGTCATATCAGCAATGATTGAATTGGTTACGACAACATCAAGTTTCTTATCTTTAGAGGCTTGTTGTTGACTTGAGCATGCAGTTATACAAAAAATGGACAAGAGCATCGCAAAAGCTAGGCTTATTTTTTTAAACATTTCATTCTCCTTAATGTTATTTATCAAATTAATTAAGTGTAGTTAATTATATACTTAAGATACATTAGTTAATGTTATTTGTCAAGATTTTTTTTGATTTTTCTGTTATAATAATGATTATAAACAAGAGAAAGGCCTGGTCTCATGACGCCTAACAAAGAAGATTATTTAAAATGTATTTATGAACTGGGTGAACAATTCCCCAAAATGTCTAACAAAATGATTGCAGAAAAAATGCAGGTGTCACCACCCGCTGTTTCTGAAATGATTAAAAAAATGCTTAGTCAAGAATGGATTCTCAAAGATAAAGCAAAAGGCTATTTATTAACAGATAAAGGAGCTAGCCTAGTAGCTAATCTTTATCGCAAACACCGCTTGATTGAACTCTTTTTAATCACCCAATTAGGTTACAAATCTCATGAAATTCATCAGGAAGCAGAAGTTTTAGAACATACCGTATCTGATCTTTTCATTGATAGATTGGATAAAAACTTAGGCTACCCTGAGTTTTGCCCACATGGTGGTAGCATTCCAAGAAAAGACCAACCATTAATTGAACAAAGCACTGTCACATTAAATAAAATTGATCAACTCGGTCAATACCGTTTAAGCCGTGTTCATGATGATTACCAGCTCTTGCAATATCTTGATATGCACCAATTAGAAATCAATACAATCTTTACCATAGAAATGATTGACCCTTATGCTAAAACACACACCATCGCTTACTTAGACAAAAGACTTTACATCCCAGAGAATATTGCCCGCCAACTATATGTCACAAAATGCTAAAAGAGGCTGGGCAAAAAGTCGAAATCTCATTGATTTTTTCAAATTTCCGAAATAAGAAACCGCATGAAATCAACGTTTGTAAACGAAAGATTTCATGCGGTTTTGTTTATATTAGGCTTTTTGCCCAGCCCCTTTTAATGTAATTGTTGTAAAAAAGTCATTAAAGTTGCTGCTGATTTTTTTCCAGCTTCAATAATAAAGTGATCAAAACTGATATTGGCATCATGAGCTGCTGTATCACTCATAGCTCTTATGACAACAAAAGGTTTACCTGTTGCATGTGCTGCCTGAGCAATAGCTGCTCCTTCCATTTCAACTGCTAAAACATCTGGAAAAGCCGCTTTGATTTGATTAATTTTTTCTTGACCTGCTATAAAACTATCACCCGTCGCAATCAAGCCCATATGACTGGGATTATTTTCTTGCTGCAAGACCTCTTTGAAGGTGTCAACAAAGGTTTGATCACAATCAAAATATAAGGGTTGCATCGACATTTGCCCATAGTCATAGCCAAAAGCTGTTAAATCAACATCATGGTAGACTAAACGATCTGCAACAACGACATCACCAATAGCTAAACCTCTTGCCACTGCTCCAGCTGAACCGGTGTTAATTAAAGCATCAACCTCAAAGCGATCAACTAAAATGGCTACTGTCATGGCTGACATGACTTTACCAACACCAGATTGTACTAAAACAATATCATGATTAGCAATCTTACCACAATAGTATGTGTTCCTTAAGACCTCATGGCATGTTTTGTCCTCTAGTTTATCAACTAAAAGTTCTAATTCCTGCGCCATGGCAGCAATAATTCCAATTTTCATTTTACTTCCTTTTATAGATTAAAAACTGCATATATCAATAGTGCAATCAGAATAAGTAAGGCCAACAATAAGAGATTGAGCTTTGACTGAAACTCGCTGCGTTTTGCATTTTCAATTCGACGGCTTTTGTAAATACGGTCTTCGTGGTCTTGAAAATCGTCCTCTAAAAAAGTCATGATTTTGGTATCTGAATCAACAGCATAATCATCATCAATTGGCTCACCACGATTAGCTTTGGCAATAATCTCATCAGTTAATAAAGATTTTCCCATCTTTAGATTCCTCCACACGTCAAACCATAGAATTGGATCGCCATGATCGTTTTAGCATCAACAATCTGCCCTTTTTCAACCATCGCTTGGCACTCTTGATAAGAAAGTTCTAAAATTTCAATGGTTTCATCGGCATCAAGCGGTCTTGGATGAGAAACTTTTTCTAAATTTTTGGCAAGAAAAAGCTTTATCTTTTCATTACAAAATCCAATAGCTGTGTAAAACTCATAAATAAAAGATAAATCACCAGAGTATTGAGTTTCTTCTTCTAATTCACGCGCAGCAGCCTCCATCTCTGCTCCTGCTTCTCCAACTTCAAGTTTGCCCGCTGGAATTTCGTAGGATACTGCTTCAATCGCCTTGCGGTATTGTTTTACAATAATCAGTTTATTTTCCGGAGTGACTGCTAAAATAGCGACTGCTCCTTTATGCAAGACAAGTTCACGTTTGGATTGACCTAAACCGTTTGGTAGTTCCACATCATCAACGACAACATCAAAAATCTTGCCGTGAAAAATTTCTTGTCTTTTTAGGTTTTTTTCTTCAAAGTCCACAAGCCTACTCCTCTTACCTTATTTTTGACAGTTCTTAGGATGGTGCGGTAATTGCTCAGCATAACCGGCTTTAATTACTTGACGGCTTCTTGCAATAGCAAGACTATCATTTGTCACATCCTCTGTAATGGTTGATCCTGCAGCTGTTAAGGCATTATCCCCAATTTCAAGTGGTGCAATTAAAGTCGAGTTGCTTCCAATAAAGACATTGTCACCGATACGCGTTTTAAATTTATTTTGACCGTCATAGTTTACTGTAATTGTACCTGCGCCAATGTTAACACCTGATCCAATTTCTGCATTACCAATGTAGGTTAAATGACCAGATTTAGTGCCCTCACCAATTGTAGAGCCTTTAACCTCAACAAAATTACCAATATGAACATCTTTTTCAAGCTGTGAACCCGGTCTAATATGGGCGTAAGGACCAACTGTAACACCTGATCCAATCATAGACTCTTCAATGGTTGAATTTGTGATGACAACATTTTGTCCAATTTCTGCATCAACCAAATAACTGCCATTGGTTAAAACAGAAGCTGCACCAATTTTTGTTTTCCCTCTTAAAGTAACGTTTGCTTCAATCAACACATCTGGCTCCACAATAACATCACTTTCAATATAAGTAGCATCTGGGTTTTGGAAAGTAACACCATTAATCATGTGCGCTTTGTTAATTCGCCCACGCATAACAGACTCAGCTGTTGCTAAGGCAAGGCGGTCATTAACCCCTAAACTTTCATTAAAGTCCCTAAGAATATAGGCACCTACTTTTTCCTTATTTTCTCTAAAAATAGAGATAACATCAGTGAGGTAGTATTCTCCTTGGGCATTATCAGTAGTAATATTTTTTAGAGCTTCAAAAAGACGTTTATTATCAAATACATAAGTTCCTGTATTAATTTCTTTGACTTCTTGTTCAAATTCGGTTGCGTCTTTTTGTTCAACTATTTTAAGCACTTCACCATCTTTATTGCGGATAACACGGCCATAACCAAAGGGATCTTTGGCATTAGCTGTTAAAATGGTTGCCACATTCTTATGGTTAACATGGAATTCAATCAAATTTGTTAAACTCTCCCCAGTGATTAAAGGAGTGTCTCCAGCAATAACAAGGGTTGTCCCCTCAAGATCTGCTAACATCTCTTCTGCCATCATCACGGCATGACCTGTTCCTAATTGTTCAGTTTGTAAAGCAAATGCTGAACGATCTGCCAAAACCTCTTTAACAAGGTCTGATTTGTGACCAATTACTGTCACATTTTTTTCAGGTTTAATTGCCGAAACACTTCTAAAAACATGCTCAAGCATGGTTAAACCAGTAACTTTGTGAAGTACTTTTGGAAGGTCTGATTTCATACGGGTACCTTTACCCGCAGCCAAAATAATTGCGTAGTTTTTCATATGAATTCCTTTTATCTTTTTTGTTGACTATCATCTCATTATAGCATATTTGACATTTTAATGCTTAAAAAATGAAATTGGAAAATCCAATTTCAGGTGATTATAGCAAGCTTTCAAGTGCTTTTTCAAGAACAGTCATAACTTGATAACTATGTTTTAAAGATGACTCAGCTAGAGCATAATCTTTCTTTGCAATAATAGCTTCAAATGCTTCAAATTCAGCAACCATACGGTGCTCATGCTGGTTAGCATTAACCCATTTTGTGTCGTGTCCGTTCAAACTCAAAGCCAACTGAGGAACTGTATTTGTTGCCCCTAAAATAACCATTGAACCTTTATTTCCTTGAATAGTAGAACGGATTTCTGCACTACAGTCTTTGGCAGCGATAGCAATGACCTTAAAATTCTGATAATCCAAGACAAGAATGCCTGAAGTATCAATCTGCCTTTCAATATTAGGAAGATAGTTAACTGACTTTGGAAGGCCAAATAAACCGACAATAATATGAATGTTATAGATATTGAGATCTCGTAAAGCCCCTCCACCCTTTTCAGGGTCAAAAGCTGGCGCAATTTCTCCTTGTTTAAAAGCATCATACCTTGAAGAATACTGAGAATAATTGCATTCTACAATTTTAATGTCTCCTAATTGTTGTAAGTGCTCTTTCATAAAGTGAAAGTTTCCCAAATACTGATTTGTGATGGCTTCTAGAAGTATCACTTTATTTGCCTTGGCAATCTGAATCAAGTCATCAAGTTCTGCTAAGGTCATGGTAAAAGGCTTTTCACAGATGACATGTTTTCCAGCTAATAATGCTTGTTTAGCCATTGCATAATGCAAATGATTTGGCGTTGCCACATAGACCGTGTCGACTGCAGAACTCTTTATTGCACTTTCAAATTGGTCACTAACTTCAGCAATACCATAACTTTTAGCAAGGGCTTTGGCCTTTTCAATACTTCTTGGTGTTGAAATTATGGTCTGTAAGTGAATGCCCTCAACTTCTTTTAAAGCAGGTAAAGCATCTTCCACTATTTTTCCTGTTCCGATAATTGCTAATTTCATTTTTTCTCCTTTAACTCTTTTAGCTGTTATTTAAGGCTCCATCCGCCATCAATTTTAAGAATCTCACCTTGCATGCCAAAAGCTCTACCAGAAGCCAAAAAGAGGGTTACCTCCGCTACTTCAATTGGGGCAATCCAACGTTTAATCGGAGTTTCTTCTGCTACCCAATCAGATAGTCCTCCTGGCTCAAAGTCACTAGCCGTCATACCTGTCTTTACGGCACCTGGGGCTATCCCAAAAACTTGAATGCCGTCTGCCGCATAATCCAATGCTAGCTGGCGAGTTAATCCAGCTAGAGCATGTTTACTAGCTGTGTAGGCCGCTCCTCCACCACCAGCGATGAAACTTGCAATTGAACACATGTTAATAATGATTCCTGACTGCTGTTTTTGCATTTCTTTCACATAAAACTGACTGAGTTTAGCTGCTGCAAACACATTAGTCGCAAAAACCTGTTCAAACTCATCCATATCAACCTCTAAAAGAGGCTGATAGGCATCTAGGACACCAGCTGTATTACAAAGAATATCTATTGAAGTCACTTGTTCAAATATAGGACTTAAATCCATACTGATATCCTGTTTGATAAAGGTAAAGTTTCCTGCTAAATCAGGCTTTGAAGCCCTATCAACACCATAAACCTGATAGCCTTTTTCCAAAAAAAGGCGAGCTTGCTCAAGACCAATACCTGATGAAACACCCGTAACAAGTACTGTTTTAGTCATTGACTTCAATCCAATCACTGGCCAATACATCACAAGGTGTCGGTGCCCACATGGAAAAACCTTCTCCATCACCACTAACATGAATTAAAAAATATGGGGTGACTTCTAAAGCCTTTCCTTCAACTTCAATCCTATCAAAAAGTTGAACATAATTTTCTGCGCCCCCCCAACCTTGACGGACATATTTCTTTTTCGCTTTTAAACCCGGTAGAATTTCTTCAAATGTCATGTTTTTCTCCTTAATCGTCTATAAACACCTATTTAATAAGGTTTATAGCATTACTGTTTTAATTAGTTTATAAATTTGTTCACCTAGAGGCTATTTATAGCTTTTTCATAGTAAGAAACTGCTTCTTTTTCTTTATCAATAGAGAGGTGACTATAAATATCCATAGTCATGGCCAAAGTGGCGTGCCCTAATCGGTATTGTAATTCTTTATAACTTATGCCAGCATTTAATAATAAACTAGCATGAGTATGTCTAAATGCATGGAAAGTAAATCTAGTGCACTTAATCTCATTAAGACGTCTATCCAAAGCTTCTTGACGTATGGCCATGTTTTGATATTCCCTTGTAGGTGTTGCAAACACAACCTTTGGGAAGAATAAATTTATTATACCAAAAAAGGAGAGAAAAATGGGTTAAAGAAAAACTCAAAGAGCTAAAACTATTCTTAGCCTTAATGACAATATTTAAAGAGTGACGAAACAAAGATATTAAGCTGATGGATGTTTTTCATAATCCTGAAGAAACAAAAAGACTATTCATAAATTAAAGGAATTCCATAGGTAGCAATTTGCCTTAAATAGCCTAAATTTAACGTATAACTAACATTACCAGTTTTATACATATCTTATACTTGAAATAAATCGAGATAGCGCTTTAGAAGACTTTAATGCTAGAATTGATTTATATCGCAAGAAAGATAAAAATATAATATTTATTCAACATAACGATTTAAGTTTAAAAAATGGGACACCAGAATGGAAAATTGATGAAAGATTACATCTAAATAAAAATGATCTCTGTATTCAAAAGACACATGCTAACGCATTTTATAAAACAGACTTACTTAATAAATTAATAGATAAAAATACAAAATCTATTGAGTTCTGTGGTGCTCAAACTGAATATTGTGTTAATGCAACGGTTGAATTCGCATTTGGATTAGGATTTGATAATTTTATGAAAAAGGGACATACTTCAACAGAAAATAATGAATTTTTAAGTGCACAAAAAACAGTTGAATATTTTGAAAATAATATATGGAATAATAGATTTTTAAAAATTATAGATTAAGTAATGATTAACAAAGATAGTTTTTCGATATCAAAAAAAATTAAAATGGCGCCTCTTGCACTCCCCCATAAAATGAGACACAAGAAAAACACCTCTTTTTGAGGTGTTTGGTAAATAAGCTAGGTTTATTTGAAAATGGTTTTGACAATGCCTTTTAACATGACAATCAAAAACGAGCCTACCATCAGGACAATGGTAAAGACACCAATAACTAATTTGGTCCCTGTTGTAAAATTGCGATGAATTTCTAATTGTCGTCCCAAGGTTTCTAGTTGATCAGCATTTAAGATCTGTCTCATATGATTAATAAATTCAAGGAAACCATCCGCAAATAAATACAAGCCAAAAAGCAAGCCTAACATGATAACCAGTTTTAAAAGCACTAATAAAACTGTTACCAAAATACTAGCAAGTGAATGTCTTGATTTTTCTCGTCTTATATTTTCTGCCATAATTATTGTCTCCTTATTCTACTTAACTAATATAGTATCAAAAGCTCATCTAAACCACAAGACTTTCTTACTCATATAAGAAGTTATTAAAAATAAACTAGTGTTCTTTTAAAGGCTTTGAGCTGATGTTTAGCATTACATGATCACTTAAAAAGCAGTATGGTTAATTCTTTCTTGAATAGAAGGTTTATTTTTTTCGATAGTTCATCATGACTTTTAAAATCATGGCCATCACAAACCAAAGGATAACAGAAATGCCAATCACCATAACCCAGCCCAATGGATGGTGTGTTAAAACTGTTGGCAAAGGCACGTTAATCCCAAAAAAACCTGTCACAATACTTGGAATAGTTAATAAAATAGATAAGAGGGTCAAGATTTTCATGGTGTCATTTAATTCATTATTAAGCACATTATTATAGGTTCCCTCAAGTTGAGCTAAGACTTGTGACGACAGTTGGGTCATCTCAAGTAACTGCTTTGCTTCAATGAGAGCATCGTCTAATTGTTCCATTTCACTATCACTTAAGTTTAGGTAGTTGCTTAAACCTTTAATTTGATTAATAAGAAGCACATTTTGTTTGCTAGAAGACACCAGATAAACCAAGCCTGTTTCTAAATCCGACAATTCTAAAAGTTCACGTTTACTGGTTCTTTCACGCAATAATAAATTTAGACGATTTCGTTCTTGATTAAGATTTTCAACGGATGGAAAGTAATTTTTAGAAATTAAAAACAAAACACTAAATAAGAACTTATAAAGACTGTAACCCTCATTTTTTTGCAACAACTGCTCCATCTGATTTATCAGATAGGCACTTTTATCCTTATAAATTGTCACCAGCTTATCTTGACAGACATAAAAAGTAATTGGAAGTGTTTGGTAATGGTAATCCTCTTTAGACATGTCTAAAACGTTATAGATTAAAAATAGAGATTTCTCTTCCTTATCATATTCTAAGTGAGATAACTCATTTTTATCAGAGGCATAGTTTAAAATTTCTTGATTCATTTCCATGGATTGGCTCAATAAACGCAAATCATTTGGATTGTCTGCGTTAGCCATGTACATGGTAAATACCTTATTTCGGATTTCTTTCACAAAATCACCTCCATCAATTCATTAGCACTTTAGTATATCAAAAAAAGAGCTAGATAGCTCTTTATGGGGTTTATTTTTAGACTATTGTGCCTTTTCAAATTGTGACAGGTCAAATGCTTCACCTTTTTGTTTATCAGGTAAAAGCAATGCTAGCGCTAATCCAAGCATGGTCGGCAATAACCAAGACATGGAGATAGAATGAAAGGGCAAAACTGTAACCAGACGCGTTAAAAGAGGCAGAGCAATAAGCCCAGAGAGAACTTCAAGAAGGGAAACTATCGTGACTAAAGCTATGGTTAGTGACATTCCCTTTTTAGACAGTGCCAGCCATTTATTAAGAAGAATAATAAGGACAAGCACAATAACAATTGGGTAAAGTAAGGTTAATACTGGTACTGAAAACGCAATTACTGTATTCAAGCCTAAGTTCGCAATACCAAATCCAACTAAAGTAAAGACTGTTGCATACCATTTGTAATGGCCAAAAGAAAGGTTTTGATCAAAAAATTCAGAAACAGACACAATCAAACCAACTGTCGTTGTAAAACAAGTGAGAATGACCATGATACTTAAAAAAAGACGACCAAATGAGCCAAACAATTGATAAGATGATTGCGCTAAAACATAGGCACCTTTATTAACATTTGGATTGGCTAAAACATCTGCCGGAATCACAAATTTATTGCCCAAAAAGGCAAGCCCTAAATAGAGGATACTAAAGGCTAAACTAGTGACAAGACCAACTACCCAAATGGTTGACAGGTATTCTTTTTTACTCTTAAAGCCAAACTGTTTTAATGTTTCAGTCGCCACCAAACAAAAAGCAACTGACGCTAGGGCATCTAAAGTATTATAACCTGCTAAAACACCACTACCAAAAGCGTTTTTAGCATAATCAGCACTAGCAAGTGGACTGTCTAAATGCCCAAATTTTAGAGCTCCAACCACTACCAAAAGGAGGATTAAAAGGGCAAAAATTGGGGTTAAAATTTTACCAACACTATTTAAAATGTTATTTGGCTTAATTGCTAGGAGGTAAGCTGCTAGGAAAAAGAAGATGGTGAAGATAAAAAGAGCAATAGGGCTATTACCTACAATAGGGCTTAAGCCAACTTCAAAAGAGACTGTTGCCGTTCTTGGAATGGCAAAGAGCGGGCCAATGGTTAAGTAAAGAAGAATCAAAAAGCCAAGCGAGAACCATGGGCTAAATTTTTGATCCATTTCTTTTTTAAAGCCACCATTTGTTAGCGTCCCAACCAGTAAGGTAATAATGGCTAAACCAACACCGGATAGGCAAAAACCTAAAATAGCCGGCCAAAACTGCTGGCCTGAATCAACGCCTAAAGCAGGAGGAAAAATGAGGTTTCCCGCTCCAAAAAATATTCCAAATAAAAGTAAGCCTGTTAAAAAGCCTTTTTTAACCATTTTAAATCCCAATTGCAAACTGACGCTTACATCCTTTCTTTTCTTATCCTATTTTCTCATTTTAGAGTTACTTTTTCTGAGTAATTGCTTTCTATTATAACAAATTTTTCATAATAGGCTAGACTTTTTTCGAAATTTTCTAACAATTCCACCTAAAAAATCAAGACCTGTTAAAAAGCCTTGATTTCTTTTCTAACCAATAATAGAACCATTTGCTACTGATGGATCAACAGTTAAAACGGTTAGCTTTCCATCGTGTTCAGCAGATAAAATCATACCTTGGCTAATGTATTTTTTCATCATTTTACGTGGTTTTAAGTTAGCTACAATTTGTAATTTTTTACCCACTAATTCTTGTTCATTAGGATAGAATTTTGCAATTCCTGATAGGATTTGACGATCTTCACCGTCACCAGCATCTAAACGGAAACACAATAATTTATCAGACCCTTCTACTTTTGAAACTTCCTTAACTTCAGCAACTCGAATCTCAACAGCATCAAAGGTTTCAAATTTAATTTCTTCTTTTGAAGAAGTCAATTTAACGTCCTCTGGAACCCACTCTTTTTCTGCTGTATTAGGTGAGTTTCCTTCCATTTCAGATTTGATATAGCTAATTTCTTCTTCCATATCAAGTCTTGGGAAGATGGGTTGCCCTTTTGCAATCACAGTAACACCAGTTGGCAAACCTGAAAGTTCAAGGTTTTCAAGGTCAAAATCAAGGGATAAACCAAGTTGTTCCATAATAGCATTTGAAGTTGTCATCATAAAAGGTTGGATCAAATGAGCAACCACGCGCAAGCTTGCTGCTAAGTGAGCCATTACAGAGGCCAAGTGTTCTTTATCACCGTCTTCTTTAGCTAAAAGCCATGGAGCTGTTTCATCAATGTATTTATTGGCACGAGAAATAATTGTCCAAACAGCCTCTAAGGCACGTGGATAATCAACAGCTTCCATATAGTTATGATAATCTGTAATTTGCTCTGCTACTACTTGAGCTAAATCAGCATCAAAAGCAGTTACATTGGCAACATAGGAAGGAATTTGCCCATCAAAATACTTGTTCACCATAGCAATGGTACGGTTAAGTAGGTTTCCTAAATCATTGGCAAGTTCATAGTTGATACGACCAACATAGTCTTCAGGGGTAAAAGTACCATCTGAACCAACTGGAAGAGAACGCATGAGGTAATAACGTAGTGGATCAAGACCAAAACGTTCTACCAACATTTCTGGGTAAACCACATTGCCTTTTGATTTGGACATTTTGCCATCTTTCATGACAAACCAGCCATGAGCAATCAGACGTTCTGGCAGTTTCATGTCTAGCATCATTAAAAGAATTGGCCAGTATATCGAGTGGAAACGTAGAATATCTTTACCAACCATGTGGAAAACTGTTCCATTCCAGAATTTATCGTAGTTGTCATGATTTTCTTGACCATAACCTAATGCTGTTGCATAGTTTAAGAGAGCATCAATCCACACATAAACCACGTGTTTAGGGTTTGACGGTACTGAAACACCCCATGTAAAGGTGGTCCTTGAAACTGCTAAATCTTCTAACCCAGGCTCAATGAAATTCTTCATCATTTCATTCATACGCCCATCTGGTTGGATGAAGTCTGGATGTTGATTAAAAAATGCAACCAAACGATCCGCATATTTGCTAAGGCGTAAGAAATAAGATTCTTCTGAAACCCATTCTACTTGATGTCCTGATGGTGCAATCCCACCAATAACATTTCCTGAAGCATCACGGAAAACTTCTTCAAGTTGACTTTCTGTAAAGAATTCCTCATCAGATACCGAATACCATCCTGAATATTCTCCTAAATAAATATCATCTTGAGCCAGTAATTTCTCAAAAACAGCTGCAACCACTTCTTCATGGTAAGCGTCTGTTGTACGGATAAAATGGTCATAAGAGATGTCTAGCAATGACCAAAGTTCCTTAACCTCTTTTGCCATTCCATCAACATAAGCTTGCGGAGTAATACCAGCTTCTTCAGCCTTACTTTGAATTTTTTGACCATGTTCATCAAGACCAGTAAGGTAGAAAACCTCATGGTTCATCATGCGTTTATAGCGGGCAATAACATCACAAGCAATGGTTGTGTAGGCTGAGCCAATGTGTAATTTACCTGATGGGTAATAAATTGGTGTTGTAATGTAAAATGGTTTTTTATCTGTCATTTCTATTCCTTTCAAGGCTAATGAAACCTTTTTGAATTTAATAATCACCTAAAACAAAAACTTTTGCTGTTAAAGATGTCGTTAATAATTCATTATATCATATTTATGCCATCAAAAAAACCGATTCTAGGACTTATCCTCGCCTAATCGGTCTTATTTTTCGTTGAATATAGAGATGCTCTGCTAATAACAAATAATTAACATAAGCCAAAGGAAACAACATTGCACTTAAAGCCATTTCACCAAAATGATAAGACAAAAGTGTTGAGCAGATAACCCCTAAAACAAAAGTCATGATAATAATAAGAGTATTGCGCCCAATCTGTATGAGTTCTCTATTATTTTCATAAAGCCCTTTTGTCAAGACATAAGCTGCATTCTTAATATTCCCTGTCATCATAACATTGGCATAACTAGCACCTCGAAGTGATTTAAAGGTATCTACCTGGATTGAAGCAAAAAAAGCTAGCGCTGATACTGTGACATATTGGGGAGAAAATGGCGTCATTATGCTGGTAAGAATTGCAATAATCGTAAGCATACTGCTTGAAATGAGGTACCAATGCAAGTGGTGTTTGTTGGACCATCTATGAACAAAATAAGTGAAACTTTGCCCAAGCATGAAAAAGAAAATAGGTAACAAGAAATTAAAGGCTTGCAGATAGGTTTTTTCTGCTATACGAATAGCAAAATACAAAACATTTCCTGTTTGAACTCCTGCAAAGCGTCTTCCTTGAGTTACAAAAGTAAAGGCATTCACATAGCCACTAATAAAAGTTAGTGCTGAAGCACACCTTATCCCCTCATATACTTGATGCCTTTTACGTCTATTTTTTCGTGATTTATTTGACATGTTGCCTTCCTTAATCAAAGTAAATAAAAGAAAAAATACTGTTAACCAGTACTTTTTGATTATTTAAGGAGGATGTGGGATTCGAACCCACGCACGCTGTTACACGCCTGACGGTTTTCAAGACCGTTCCCTTCAGCCGGACTTGGGTAATCCTCCAAAAACGATACCTCTAGTATAGCACAGCCATTCTCCCAAGACAATAGACTTTCTTAGAATGACAAATCAAAAATGAGTGGAAAAACCACCCATTTTCAACTTATTCTAATGTGACATTTTTACTCAGTTCTTTTTCTTCAATTTTAAAGTTTTGCAAGAAGTTTTCTTCTCCTAATTCAGCTTTAAAGAAATCTCCAACTTTTAGGAAAGGAAGTTGGTCACTACTTTCTCTTGTCGCCTTTACTTTGTAGATTTGACCATCTGAAATCAGGTAATAAATACTTGTCCCAGAAACAATTTGGCTAGCAACTTGTTGCACTTGACCCGTAATCACTTTTACTTTTTTACGGGTTCCATTTAGAGAAGTCAGTCCACTAGTGTCTCTATCCGTAAATTGTGCAATCAAACTGGAAATATCGTTATTAACAGTCACTTGTTGATAATCTTCGGCATCCACAAGTGCATACGATTTCACCAAGCTCGCCCCATCTTTTAAAGAAATGAGGTAATAGGCCTTACCATTTAATTTAACCAAGGTTGGAGCTGTGGCAGAGTACCCTTTTTCTTGCACTTCTCCCTCGGCTGATTTCATGGCTGAGGTCTCCGTAGCTGAGGCTAATTTGTAATTGGTAATTTGTCTGGTTCGCATATTAACTAAAATAAAACCAAGATTGGAGGAATCAGCTGTGGCAGAAGTAATCCCTGTATATAAGTAAATATCAGACCCAATAGTGATGTAGTTGTAACTATCAGTTGTTTGTTTAACACCAGATTGACTAAAGACTGTGTTCCAGTAACCATTTTGATAAGTGTAATGATCATCAACACGTTGAATAACATTTTCAGCCGAATAGACACGGTCAACCCATTTTGGCACTTGATCCAGTTGGTAATGACGTGACTTACCTGTCACAGCATCTAAAATAATAACACCATTTGGATCCATTGAAGATAGACCAAATTGCGGAGCATAAGTTGTCGCAATGTAGTATGAATTTCCATCATCATCTACTTCAAATGATGGGTCTGAAAAAATGGTGAAGGGGTGGCTAAATCTCAAATGACGCATTGTGTCGCGAAACATAAATTCAGAATCTGAATATTTCATTGGTGAAGCTAATTTTTGCAACTCTGCTTTGCCTGTTGTTTGATTAACTTTAACATAATAGCTAATACCTTCTTGACGGTTTGTTACCCATTTCCAAAAACTCTTATATTCCAAAGGAGACACACGATAGGGTTGTTTTCCTATAGTAATTTGTCGGTAGTCATCGGAAATGCCAAACTGTGACACTTTATCAATTGTTCCTAGATAGGTATCACCAATTTTTTCAGCCGATTCTCTATCTAATAAAGCTAATGTTGAGATATTGGTTTCTGGAAAATCGGTCTTAAAATCAGCATCTTTCACCTTGACAACATTGGCATAAGATTTAGCTCTGAAAAGGCGCGTGTTAACAATTGATAAGAGGGCAAGTCCTGCTGCTATGACCATCATTGATACAATAAGCCATTTGGTAACACCTGAAAACACTTTAAAAGAGGCTGTAACATCCTTTAAACCACTTGTTTTTGTTTTTTTGCCAAAAAGATTTGTAAGACCTGTTGAGACAGAACCTACAAAGAGGTTGATGGCTAAAATAAAAAGTAAAAAAATGGCAAAGACCCAAAAATCACCACTTAAAACATTAATAGGGGGTAAATTTACCCAATAATAGACTGCCACTACAACTAAAGACAGCAAGCCCAGTAGTAATTGAATCTGTTTTTTCATCCCATTCTCCTAAACCTTTAAATGATAAGATATTATGACTTTATTATACCATATCTGAGTGGACTTTACTGTTTTAAACAGCAGAAAAGACAGGGAAAGCCCCGTCATTTCTAACTTCTATTTTCACGACTTATTCGCCTTTGTCGTATCTTTTTTGAAAAAATGATAAAGGGGCTAAACACAAGAGTGCAACTCCCGATGAAAGCGATAACAATGCTTGTTTTTCTCCCGTTACAGGAAGCTGTGAAGCCTTATGTTCACCTTGTCTAATAGCATTTTTAAGGAACTCTTTTAGCATTGCAACAGATCCAGCAACATTTTGACCTTCAGATACAGATGGACCGTTACTTACAAGTTGAAGGTAGGATTCAACAAGATCATTTTGAAGCGCATCAATACTTGTTTGACCGCTAATGTGATAACCTTCTGGCAAGGTCACCATAATAGTGTAGCGACCATCACGAACAGTGGCACCGTAAGCATTTGGCACATATAAGGATTTGTCTAAATCAATCAATTGCCCATTTTCTGCTTGTAGCATGACACGGCTTCCTTCTGGTAATAGCTGATTAAAGAAGACTCTAACCATTGCTGGTTCTGATTTTCTTATGACAAAGGCATGGTGAACAAACGCATTCTGTTCACTTATTTCAAGATTAAATAGTTTAGGTGAAACAAGTTCTGCCACATTGTGATCATAGGTTAACAATTCTAAACTATAATGACCAAATGGTAATATCAGCATTTGCGTGCGATCATCGTAGTAGTTGAGTTTATCAATAGCTTGACCATTCTCATCTCTCACCAAGTAAGTAAAAGGAACTTTTGGTCTTTCAATACTGTTGTTGTAAACCAGAGCAATATCAAGAATCCCCTGACCATCACCAACGCTTCTCATCGGTAACAAGCTTGAGTAAACAATATTGCCTGCCATATCTTCAACTAAATAATAGAAATCAGCAGGTGTAACTCCCTCTACCTTAGGTATAGTATAACTACCATCAGCATTCCTTGGAATGAGTACACGACGATCACTGATTGTCACAAGGTCATCAACTGTAGCAATATCATACTTACGCCCTTCTTTTTCTAAGACATAGAAAACCTCTTCACGAGCAATACCAACCTGATTAAGATCAAGAACTTTTCCTGGTTTAAAGAATTCTTTATCCCCATCCTTTTGGAAACTTGCCTTAGTGATTATAGGTTCCTCATGACTCACCAAAATATCATGTTCTTGGCGTTTTACCATTCCAGAAGCATCACGATAAGTAATAACGTAACGGTATGCTCCAGATAGCACTTTTTGCCCCATTTGAGTTTTGCCATCCCATCTTGTCGTGTTTAAATCACCGACTGTAGTCTTTTGAGGACTGGTCCAAATAGCAGAGCTCATCAGCTTATCATCAGCTGCAAAAACAGTGACTTTCAAGTCATGGTAAACTTGGCCTGGCAAGCCTCTAAAGGCAATAAAATCTCTATTCCCATTGTCATTTGGTGACAGAATCAATTGGGACTGATTAGCCTTAACTAAACGACTAAGCGGACGATTACGATTTGTAATCATGATATCTGATTGATTTGTCATTAATCCAGAATCATTGGCAGTCATTTGCAACTTATCCTCAAGAGCATGATGATTTTGGTAATTGCCTTCTTTTAATGTGAAGGTAAAGATGTCTTTTCCAAAGGCCTCAGGTAAGGTTTCTCCCAATTTTGCAATAGCAATATTGCCAGCAAAATCTTCAACCATATAATAGAAGTCGGCTAAGTTAGCCTTGTCAAGTGGTAAGATGAAACCGCCATCTTTAGACTTTCCGACAAAGACTTTGTTATCAGCAACTGAAACATACTTGAAGCCTTGGTTAATCGAAATCGTATAAGGTTTACCATCTTTTTCTTCTAAATAGAAGACACTATCACGAAGAAGCCCAGATTGACCACGATCATGAACATCTAAGGCCTTAAATTCTCTTGTTTCAGGATTAAAACTTGCTAATGTCAAGAGTGGTTTTTCACGGTCGACAATGACATCAAAGACCATTTCTTGGCTTTTTGCACCAATGACATCTGGATAATATGAAACCACGTATTGGTATTTACCATCTGGTAAATCCTCACCACTCAAACTTCGGCCTGAAAATTCAGTTGACAATAGTGTTGTGGATTGTGGAAAGCGAATATCACTATGGTAGTTCTTTTCTCCATTATGAGCCTGACTTGTCCATAACAATTGCTGACGCTTGTGATCATCGGCGCGATAAACACTTGCTTTTAAGCCTTTATATTTTCGTAAAAAGACACCTTTAAATGCTACAAAATCTTGATTTTTATCACCATTTGGTGAAATCGCAAGCACAACATTTCCGGATTGATCTTTTTCTAAAATAAACTTGCCATCCTTATTGCGGTAAGTTCCAAGGGTATGGATACCATTGTCAGAAATTGTTCTAGTTGAGACATTAGCATCAGCTCCAATGGTTACTAAGCCCGTGTAGTGTTTTCCAACATAAATCTCATCTGGTGTTTTAGATTCTTCAAAATAGAAACCTTTTTCTCCCTTAGCTTTTAAGTTATAGATGGATTCTTCAACGACAGCTAAGTTTTGGAATTCTCCTTTAAAGCCAACAAATGGGATGTTAACCTTATCTTTTGTTGAATCAGTGGCATTTTCAAAACGAACAAAACCTTCTAAGAAGTAACCATTTGGCATTTGCTTAGTTAATGTTTTGGTAAACTCTGATACATCCATCGAAACTCTTATGGTTGTTTGACCTTTGGCTGGCACGTCAACAAGGTGCCCTTGATAGCTTTTTAGAGCTACAGAGCTTAAGGTGAAGCGACCGTCTTCTACTTTATCAGTCATTAAATCTGTCACATAGCGAAGCTTTTTAGCATGATTTGACAGGTTATGAACAGTAACATCAAAGCTGATTTTTTCTCCTAGATTTCCTAAAGAAATGCTACCGTAGTTGTCAGAGCCAGTTAGGTAAAGACCACTCGTTACTGCCGCTTGAACATTCAAAAGTCCTGCCCCTTGACGACGTGGAGATGTTGTTAATTGCGTTTTAGGATCCTTATGAATGCTTGCATTGCTCATTAATAAATACTTAACAAGATCAGACATTTCTTCTGTTTTAACGTCAGGATGTTGCGCTTCAATGTATTGTTTAAGCAATAAACTCGCACCTGCAATATAAGGCGAAGCCATACTTGTTCCTGTTTGGCTTCCGTAATGGTTATCATTATAGGTGGAATAAATATCGCCTCCAGGCGCTGTAATATCTGGTTTTAAATACCCATCTGATGTTAATCCCCAACTAGAGAAATGATTCATTTGCTGACTTCTTTGATTTGAAGCTTTTGATAGTTTACTTTCAAATCGTAAACGACCTGTTCCATTCCCATTCAGTTGAGACATAGCTTTACCAAACTCATGTGAAATAAAAGCTGATGGCAACACTTGTCCTTCACTGGTTAAACGCATCTTACGATTAGATTGACCCGGAATATGGTTAAAAATAAGAATCCCTGCGACTTCGTGCTTTTTGGCATTTGCAATCAATTCAACATAAGGATGGTCTAGATGCCGTTCAATAAGAACAATTTTCCCTTTGACCTCTTTGCCAATATAGGCTTGATCAGTTGGTTGGTTAATATAAATAAAATCATAGTCTTTATCAAAGGAAAGGACTTCTTTAATTTTTTTATAGTCAATTGACTCCGTGTATAGTGCTTTACCATGGTCTAAATCAGCACGATTTTCTAAACCTTCAACCTTCATTAAACGGTCAATAATAATCTTATTGTCGATAGCTGCAACAGAAGTTGGAATTTTTCCTGTAGACGGTGAATTGACAATACCATAGTCTGGATTACTTGCGAAGGGATCTGCATGGTCAGAACCAAACAAACGTTCATTACCTGCTGCAACAATGACTGAAACTCCAGCTTTTTTTGCTTTTTCAATTGCAGCCATTAAAGAGGCATTCCCTCCTAAGAAAGACCCATTAGGACCACCTAAACTGAGGTTAATAGCATCAGCACCTAATGCTACCGCATCTTCAATCGCTTTAATGTAGAGGGCTTCACCCGTTCCCATAAAATCATTGGCAAAAACACGCATAAAAATAACTTGCGCTTCTGGTGCCACACCTAAGAAACGCTCTCCAATAGGAGATGCTTCCAATGGGTTGCCAACAGCAATTCCTGTAACATGCATTCCGTGTGATTCGTGCTGACTTTCGTCATCATGACTTGGCCAATCAATAATGTGACTAAAGTCATCCGGATTGATTTGAATGACTGTTTCTTTGGGTTTGTCACTGTTTGACTTAGGGTAAACTCGGTATCTCTTTTTGTCTACACTTTGAACAAGAGTGCTCTCAATAGAGTCTAAAATAGAATCATCTTCTATATCAAAGTCAAAGTCAAAATCAAACTTAACTTCTTTGACCTTATCATTGTTTTCCACATAGTTATGGGCAAAAATGACTTTTTGATTAATCCATTTCCCGTAGTTAATCTTAGCCTTAGCTTTTTGCTGATCCATGTCTTCTGCTGTTTTGAATTTTGCTTGGCTAATGTCACTGATGCGCATAGCTTGGTGATTAACATCAATACCTGTATCAATAATAGCAATGACTTTTCCTTGCCCTTTATAGCCATTTTCCCATGCACCTGAAACTTGAGTCCAATCATGGGTATCTTTATTAATTGGAGCATCTAAAAGAGGAACTGACTCTTCTTTTTCAGCACTACTATCTGCAGATAAAATAGATTCGAGCTCTTTTAAATCTTCTGCTGTTAGCTGATCTGCACTCATAGTCAGTTTGTCTTGATTGCTGTTTTCAGTCTGTCCATCCACTTCTTTTGTAAGTAGAGACGGTGTTTCTTCTGCTATGCTCACTGTTGTTAGCTGATCTGCAGAAACTTGACTTGCTCCCGCAAAAAAGACTGTTCCAATTAAAACAGACACAATCCCTGATTTATATTTTCTTAAGGAAAATCGTTCTTTCTTTTCCACTCTGTAAACTCCTTTAATAACATTTTTCTATCATTTTTCCAATAGAAAATTAATTATTATTTAATCACAAATTGAGGAGAAAAGCAATCTATTCTACTAATAATGGGCAAAGCTTTGAGACAATTTTTGAAACAGCATTAAAAAAACTGCCCTAATATCTGATTGGGCAGTCTAAAGATTAATCTAATTTTAAAGCATTTTGGCTAAATGGAATGGAAGAATCATATGGGTTATGACGCAATTTAAAATGTTTAACATCGTCGATGGTTTGTGTACCAGCTAATTGCATAACCATTTTAAGTTCATCATTAATTTTTTCAAAGACTTGACGTGTTCCTACGCTACCACCCATTGCTAAGCCGTAAATAACAGGACGGCCAAGTGCTACAAGATCTGCACCAGATGCTAAGGCTTTAAAGACATGTTGTCCGCGTCTCACACCAGAATCAAAGACAATTGGTACACGGCGATCAACAGCTTCAGCAACTTCTTGGAGAGAATCAAAGGCTGCTGGACCACCATCTAATTGACGGCCACCATGATTCGTTACCCAAATTCCTGAAGCTCCAGCTTCTAAAGCACGAAAGGCATCTTCTGCACATTGTGGCCCTTTAACATATACAGGCAAGCCTGAATATTGTGCAATGTATTCAACATCTTTTGGTGATAGGGCTTGTTTAGTAGCTTTATAAACATAGTCCATTGTTTTTCCTGCCCCATTTGGGAGATACTCTTGAACAATTGGCATTCCAACAGGGAAAACAAAGCCATTACGCTTATCAACTTCACGGTTTCCACCAACTGTCGCATCAACTGTTAGGACAATTGATTTTACCCCTTCAGCTTTCAAACGGTCCATGATGTGTCTGTTAATACCATCATCTTTACTATAATAGAATTGGAACCAATGTGGTGAATCACCAAGTGTTTGTGAAATTTCAGGTAAATCAGTTGTTGAATAAGAACTGGTTGTATAGATTGTTCCAAATTCTTTAACACCTTTGGCACTTGCGATTTCCCCTTGCTCATTGGCTAATTTGTGCGCCGCGACAGGTGCTAAAATAATTGGTGACGCTAATTTATCGCCATCAAAAGTTATTTCAGTACTTGGATTTTCCACGCCTTTTAATCCGTGAGGAACAATCAATTTATGATTAAATGAACGAATATTTTCATGTAAGGTGAAGGTATCTCCAGCACCACTTGCTATATAACCAAAGGCCCCTTTAGGAATAACTTTTTGAGCCATTTTTTCAAGGTCAAAGACATTTACAAAATCAACGCTGCCTTCAGCACTGCTTGTTTTGAACTCTATAGTAGTCGCATTTATCATTTCTGATTTATTTTCCATTAATATTCTCCTTTAAAAATATTGATAACGCTTACAAGTTATAAGTGAATTATAGACGAATGTTTTTTTGATGTCAAAAGATTTGCTCACAAGTTTTTTGAGTTTAAAAAATATTATTATTAGCCAGTTGCTTATAAATATCCTAGAGCTTTTCCAATAGCAAAAACAACTAAACAGGTCAGTAACATATAGAATGCACAGTACTTAATAACTTCTTTTAAGAGACTACCTTCTTGACCTTCTAAACCAATAGCTACCGCTGCAACTGCAATGCTTTGAGGCGAAATCATTTTTCCTGCAGTTGCCCCTGTCATATTTGCTGCCGCCATCCAATAAGGATTCATGTTCAAATTGTTTGCTGCTTTAACTTGCAACTCACCAAACAAAACATTAGCAGAGGTGTCACTCCCTGTAATAAAAGTCCCTAAAGTACCAATAACTGGTGCGATAAAGGGATAAAATCCTCCCGTTACTGCAACTAAACTAACAGCAATTGTATTAATCATTCCACTATAGCTCATTACTTTGGATAAGGCTACAATAGATGCTACCGTCACCATCGTCTTGGTCAATTGTTTAATACTTTTGCCTAAAATTGATCCAATTTCTTTAAAGGACATGCCTTGAATTAAGCCAGCTATAAAAGTTGCTAAAATAATCATTGTCCCAGGCGAGGTCAGCCATTTAATGGTGTAAGGTTTAGCGTGCTCACCTGTGTAAATCGAAACTGTGGTTGAAACTTTTGCAAGTAGCTGATTGATTGCTGGAAATAAAGAAGATGTTAGCATAATAAAAAGAAAAACAAGGATAAAAGGCAAGCAAGCCATAATGCCTTCTTTAAAAGCAACGTCTCCTCCTACTGGACTTGCATTTTTTCCTCTTTCACGTAAGTTGACAAACAAAATAGTGACTAAGATACAAAAAAGTGAACCTATAATTGAGGGAAGTTCTGCTCCTAAATAGTTAGAAACAAGGATTTGAGGAAGTGCAAATGCTAAACCAGAAGCTAAGGTTATGCCAAAAACACCTTTAATTGGCCTTTTCCCCTCTCCAGTTAATGAAACAAGAACAAATGGAATAGCAACAATGAGAATAAATAATTGCAAAGAAACAATAACTGAAAGTTGTTTTACTTCAAGTCCTGTTACCTGCGCTAATGTGGTCACAGGCAAGCCGATAGCACCAAAAGCTGTAGGAGTGGTATTAGCAATTAAGCAAATCAATGCAGCGCGCAAGGGTTTCATGCCTAAAGCGACTAGAATACTTGCTGGTATGGCAACCGCAGTTCCAAAACCTGCAATAGCTTCAAGAAAACCACCAAAACCCCATGCAAGAATAAGTACTAAAATACGTTTATCTTCAGTAATTGTCATTAATAAACGCTTGATAACAGTCATTCCACCTGAAGCAGTTGTTAGATTATAAGTAAAAACAGCAGCTACAATAATATAAATGATAGGCCAAAATCCCATCATAGCACCTTCTAAGCCAGCAGTTAAACCATCTTTGATACTGAAATGAAAACCAATAATACTGGTTAAAAGAGTGATGATTAACCCTATAAAACAGGCCAAATCTCCTCGCATTCGGAAAACGGCTAACGATAAAATTAACCACAAAATTGGAATGATTGCTAATATTGCTTGAAACATATGGTTTAAAACCTCGCTTTTTATATAATGAAAACAGTTATAATTTGTTAGCGCTTTCAAATATTATCTTTATAATAATAAACATTAATCTATTAGTCAAATCTAATGCTCACTTTTTTGGCTTGTGATTATTTTTTTAATTTTACCAGTTTAAATTAAAAAGACCCTACAAATCACCATTTGCAGAGTTACTCATCAGCTAAATCGTTAAAAGATTGTGAAATCCTTTTTCCTTAATTATCATTTTTAAATAAACGATAAGAATAAATCATGGGCACTACTAGTATGACAGCTAAAGAAATGAAAATAATTGATCCATTTTCAATCCCAAACAAACCAAAAATGAATAGGGCTAAACCACCAACTACCCAAAGTTTTCCAGCAAGACGATGAGTCTTGTTCCAGTTAGTCTCATCATTTAAAGTCCATGGTAACTTAATCCCTACAGTATAGTTTTGTCTAACTTTAGGTAGATAATTTCCTAAAACCAAGAACAAGAGCCCCAAAAAAAGGTTGGCATTAAAAACACTTATTTTCGTAAAGCCAGAGGCTACCAAAAAGACCATCGACTGTGCAAAAATAGAAATCACAGGAACAATCCAATAAATAAGATGTTGCATTTTGCCAAGACCTCCTGATTTTGGATCTTTTGATGTTAGCCAAATGCAAAAAAGATGTGTCAAAAGCATAACCCCTGGCAAGAAAAAAACTGCTTCAAATTTACTTGAATAGCCATCTGGTTTTCCTGAAAAATCAAAATGTGTTGCTATTTGCTCAGGCAATTGTCGCCATAAAAGGAGACCAATGACAATAGGTAGCAAGACAATTAGACTTGTTATGAGTAATACGTTTTTCTTAATTTTCATGATTAGAATCTCCTTTAATAGCTTGTAGCCATGCCATAATATCTTCTAAAACGGAGGTATTAATATCATAATAAATAAAATTTTTGACCTTCGTTTCACTGATTAAGTCTGCTTTTTTGAGAATGTTTAAATGATATGAAACAGAAGCCTGAGCTAAGTCAAATCGAGCAGCAATGTCACCTGCTGACATCTGACCATCCTTCAAAAGCGTCAAGATTTCTCTTCTAGCTGGATCTGACAAAGCTTTAAATGTTTGTGCAAAGGACAAATGGATCACCTCTATCTATTTAGAATATTTTCTAAATAGATTATAGCACTTTCTTTGCAGAAAACAA
The DNA here is from genome assembly GCF_030732225.1 of Streptococcus iniae. Taxonomy (NCBI): domain Bacteria; kingdom Bacillati; phylum Bacillota; class Bacilli; order Lactobacillales; family Streptococcaceae; genus Streptococcus; species Streptococcus iniae. The sequence goes on from NZ_CP132230.1 coordinate 1,527,778, forward strand.
TAATTATTTCGAATTTTTTTGAAATAGATTTAAAGCTTGAAAAATAGCTTGATAAGGCTTTTTTTGCTAAAATAAGGACAGTACAAATTAGAAAGACGAACTCAAATGAAATTAATCTCATGGAATATTGATTCCTTAAATGCTGCCCTAACTGCTGAATCTCCCCGTGCCTTATTATCACGCGCTGTTATTGACACTCTTGTTGCTCATGATGCTGATATCATTGCTATTCAAGAAACCAAACTCTCTGCAACAGGACCAAGTAAAAAACACTTAGAAGCTCTAGACAACTATTTTCCAGGCTACCATAATGTTTGGCGTTCTTCTATTGAGCCAGCTCGTAAAGGCTATGCTGGAACTTTATTTTTATACAAAGAAAACCTAACTCCTAAAGTAAGCTTCCCTGAGATTGGAGCTCCAACAACCATGGACTCCGAAGGGCGAATCATCACACTTGAATTTGATGATTACTTCGTGACTCAGGTTTATACCCCAAATGCTGGAGATGCCTTAAAACGCTTAGAAGACCGTCAGGCTTGGGATATTGCTTATGCTAATTACCTGGTTAAACTTGATCAGCAAAAACCAGTTCTTGCAACAGGCGACTACAATGTTGCTCACGAGGAAATTGACTTGGCAAATCCAGCAAGTAACAGACGCTCTGCTGGCTTTACTGACGAAGAACGTCAAGGCTTTACAAACCTACTTTCAAAAGGCTTTACTGATACTTTTCGTCACCTTCATGGCAATATTCCAAATGTCTATACCTGGTGGGCACAACGTAGTAAAACCAGTAAAATCAATAACACAGGCTGGAGAATTGATTATTGGCTAACATCGAATCGTCTTGCTGATAAAATCATAAGATCTGAAATGATAGATTCTGGTAGTCGTCAGGACCATACCCCAATCCTGCTAGAAATTGATTTATAATATGGGAACTATTCGATTTCAACACCTGCAAAAAACATTTGAAGAAAAAGAAAATCCGCAACAAGCTAAAAAAATGGCTGCCTATATGAAACATCATTTTGATTTCTATGGCATTCAAACGCCTGAACGACGTCTCATTTATAAATCACTTATTGCTGAGGATAAAAAAGCCAAAATTATGGATTGGCAACTCCTTGATTTAGCGTGGAATAGCCCCAAAAGAGAGCTCCATTATTTTGTTTGTGATTACCTAAAAGCCATGCAAAGCAGACTAAACTATGACCATGTGCCACAACTTTTAACTTATGCTTCCACTAATCAGTGGTGGGATTCTATTGATCATTTTGACCGTATTTTGGGCAAAATTGCTGACGCTAGAATTCCTCAGCTCATGCTTGATTTATCTGTTTCTGATGACATGTGGATGCGACGAATTGCTATTGATCATCAATTAGGGGAAAAGGAAAAAACCAATACTCAACTGTTAGAAACGATTATTCTAAACAACCTTGGGAGTAAAGAATTTTTCATCAACAAAGCAATCGGGTGGAGCTTAAGAGACTACTCCAAAGTCAATCCAGATTGGGTTACAGCATTTATAACTAAAAACCAAAAATTGCTAGCACCACTCTCTATCCGTGAAGCAAGTAAATACCTTTGAAACACCTTTAAGAGGTGTTTTTTTCAAGGAAAAACTGTGTTTTTGTTTCATGGGAATTTTTTGAAATTTTAAGTTAAAATAATTGTCATTTGTAGCAGCAAAGGATATAATAACCTATCACTAAATATTACTAAATGGAGAGAAATCATGATTTCAAAATCTACAACTATGCTTTATGTTGATGACACCAAAGCAGCAATGACTTTCTGGACTGAACAAATGGGGTTTGTTCTCATCAATTCTGTTGAAGCTCAAGGCTATATGTCCTATGAAATGGCACCATCTGCTGATTCTGCTACAAAGTTTGGACTTCACACTAAAGAACTTGTCGCAAAAGCTAATCCTGGAATGAACGTTGACTTTCCTTCACTTCTTTTTGAAACAGATGACCTTGAAGCTGAATACAAATCACTAACTGAAGCTGGGGTTACTACTAATCCTATTATGGAATACCAAGGAATGGTGCACTTCACTTTCTGCGATAATGAAGGCAACTACATTGCTATTCGTCAAACAAACTAATCACCAAAACTAAAGGAGAATACCGTGGTAACTGCAATTAATGTTTATCTAATTACAAATGGAAATGGCAAAGAAGCTGTCGCATTTTACAAAGATGCCTTTAATGCCCAAGTTAACAACCTCATGTTCTGGAAAGATGGCGTTCCAGACTGTCCTAAAGACCGTGAAGATTTAGTCATGAATGCCCAATTAGAATTCAACGGCATCAGACTTCAGTTATCTGATGAAAATCCTGATTTCGATTATAAAGCTGGTGGTAATATGTCTGCTGCTATTATTGTTGATAGTGTTGAAGAAGCTAATGCACTTTATGAAAAATTAACTGTTAATGCCCAAGAAATTGTTATGGAAATGCAAGAAATGTTCTGGAGTCCAGCATATGCAAACTTCATTGACCAGTTTGGAATCATGTGGCAAATCAATACTGAGTTAGCCCAGTAATCCTATAAAAAATGAACTGATGAAAACATCAGTTTATTTTTTTGAAATAAGTGACTTCTTAAAAACGAAACATTAGAGTCACTTTTGAATTCTAAGCTTTTTCATGTTACAATAATAGTAAGTCAATTTCATATCTTATCAGGAGGTCAAATGAATTTTAAAACAATTGAGAACAAAGCATTGCTAGTATCCTCTAGTATCAACTTCATCAATGCTCTTGCAGGTGTTGTTGTTTATATCATAACAGGATTAAACGCCTTACTCTTAGATAGTGTTTTTTCTATTATTGGCTTCATTGCATCAGTTGCTGCTATCTATATCAGTAAAAATAGCCACAAAAAAACAGAACATTTCCCTAATGGCATGTATTTTCTAGAACCACTTTTTGGAGTCTTAAAATCCATTGCCACACTCATGCTCCTACTTGTTGCTTTTTTGGAAAGTAGCGCTGTTGCATTTGCATATTTTGCTCATGGTGAAGGTGACATTATTGTTACTGGTCCAGCTCTTCCTTATACTTTAATAACAGGAACAATCTGTTTCATGTTGGCAATCTATAATAGTAAAACCAACCAAAAAATTCAAAAAATGAGTACCATTTTAGAAGCAGAAAGTAAGGCTAATTTAGTGGATGGTTTAATTTCTATCGGAATTGGTATCTCTATTTTAATTCTTAGTGTCATCTCAATAGATGGGCAACTAGGATTTCTCCACTATACTGCTGATTTTTTCATCACGCTCATCTTAGTTCTCCTGTCAGTTAAAGAGCCCCTCCATGTTCTTGTCCAGTCCTTTAAAGAGTTTGCGAATTCAACCATTCAAAATGATCACATCAAACATCATGTTGATGCTATTTTTAATGAAATGATTGGTCACAGGCTTGATGACCTTGATATTTTCGTCCATAAACAAGGTATGCATATTAGCGTCAAAGTTTTTATTAATACGATTGAAAATACTAGTCTCATTGATGAATTAGCCTCCGAAAAAGCAAACCTTATTAATCGACTACGAAAAGATTTTCAGCAAATCAGTTTGGAATTTACATTTTAAAAGAGGCTGGGCAAAAAGTAGCTTCAGAATAGAAAAAACGAGCATTTCCGCAGTTGGAGATGCTCGTTTTCCTATGTCATGGTTTATAATTATAATAACGACAAAACAACTAGAAAGCCATGACTATGTATAAAGAGTATAACACAAATCAACTCAGTTTGGAATTAAATCTTGCCTACGATATTCCAATGAATCATGAGGTTAGATTAATCAGTCTCTTTGTGGACAGTATTCCAAATCATATTTTGCTTGAAGAGACGTCTCACACTGGTCGTCCTGCCTTTCATCCTGCCATGCTTTTGAAGATGACGCTCTTCGCCTATGCCCGCCAGGTCTTTTCTGGTCGCAAAATAGTTCAGATGAATGAAGAAGTCATTCCCATGAAATGGTTGAGCCAGGACACCTACGTTAGCTATAAAACCATCAATAATTTTCGTTCTAGTAAACATGCCAATAACCTAATTAAGACCGCCTTTATTTATTTCACCCTCCTCATGCGTGAGAATGGCATGATTGAAGATGATGCTCTCTTTATCGATGGCACCAAGCTAGAAGCTGATGCTAATCTCTACTCTTTCACTTGGAAAAGAGCTGTTGATAAATACGAAGAGGCACTAAACGGAAAAATCTCAGAACTCTATGACCAGCTGGTTCAAGAGGGGGTAAACCTAGCTCTGTCTAAAGAAGAATGCGAAACCAGCGAGGGGTTAGTGCGCCTTTTAGAAGACACTGAACAGGCCTTGGCGGAAGTTGAGAAATCAATTTCTGAGGAACCAAAAGTTATCAAGGGAGGTTCTGCCAATAAACAAAAGCGACGTCGTATTAAGAAACTGCGCAACCAGTTGAGAAAGGATTATCTCCCTCGTAAGCAACGCTATGAGGAGGCTAGAGAGATTCTAGAAGAGCGTAACTCTTTCTCCAAAACGGACCACGATGCCACTTTTATGCGAATGAAAGAGGACCACATGATGAATGGCCAGCTCAAACCTGGCTATAATGTTCAAGCTGCCACCAATGGTCAATATGTTCTTGCATATGATATATTTCCAAATCCAACGGACACCCGAACCCTGAAACCATTTCTCCAATCCATTCAAACTCTGGACCTCTTCCAAAATATTGTCGCCGATGCCGGTTATGGCAGTGAGGAGAATTATAGTTTTATCATTGATGAGTTGGAGAAATCTCCTCTGATTCCCTATGGCATGTACCAGAAGGAATTGACTAAGAAATATAAAAACAGTCCTACTAATCCAAATAATTGGGACTACCTTGAAGAAACAGACCAATTCATTAAACCAGATGGTGTTGTTTATTCCTTTAAATATTACTCTCGTAGAAAAGATAAGTATGGCTTTGAACGGGATTTCAAGATTTATGAGGCAGAAAAAATACAAAGCACGGAAGAGTTGGAAAAACTTTCCAAAACAGAAAGTGGTCGCCAGAAACAGATCCATTACAATCCAACTTGGAATTACTTTAAAGAACTCATAAAGGAAGAATTACATAGCGAAGATGGCTCTCGAATCTATGCCAAACGGAAAATCGATGTCGAACCCGTTTTTGGCCGATTGAAGAGTGTTTTTGGCGTGCGTAGAGTCCATGTCAGAGGCAATCAAGCCGTCCAAACGGAGGTTGGATTCCTCTTCATGAGTATGAATCTCACGAAATTAGCTAAGAATCTCGACTCTAAAACTTCAAATACTCAAAAACCACACAGTGATTTTTTCATCTTGATTGTTTTCAAGACTGAAATCTCTGCGTGGTTTTATTTGAAGCTACTTTTTGCCCAGCCTCTTTAAGGCTATTTTGTAATCAGACGAACACTAATAATATTCTCTGATTGCTTAAACTCTTGAACCAGGGCATCAATTTTAGTTTGATCACATTCATCTAAGTCAAGAAGAGTGTAAGCATAATTCCCCTTTGAACGGTTGATGATATTAGCAATATTGATATTAGCTTCAGATACTGCTGTAGAAATATGGGCAACGATATTTGGCACATTTTTGTTAATTAAGGTAATACGATAGGGTGCTGTTAAAGCTTGATGGACATTTGGAAAGTTCACAGCATTGGTGATCTCACCTGTCTCCATAAAGCGGCGAATGGTTTGACTAGCCATAATCGCACAATTGAGTTCTGCTTCTTCAGTGGATCCACCAAGGTGTGGAAAAACGGTCACTTTTTCTTTATTAAGTAAGTCTTCTGTCCCAAAATCAGTGATGTAACGTTTGACGACACCAGTTTCAATAGCTTCGAATAAAGCTTGCTGATCGACCAATTCTGCTCTGGCGAAATTAATGATAGTTGTTGATTTTTTCATTAGAGCAAAAGCTTCACTGTTAAAGGTGTCTTTAGTTTCATCTGTCAATGGAACGTGAATGGTGATATAGTCACACTCTCTAAAAATTTCTTTAATATCATTGACCCTTTTAACATGACTAGAAATGTTCCAAGCTGTTTCAATAGAAACAAAAGGATCATAACCTAAAACAGTCATGCCAAGTCTGTAAGCGTCGTTAGCAATACGTCCGCCAATTGCACCAAGTCCAATAACACCAAGTGTTTTGCCATTGATTTCTGAGCCAGCAAATTGGTTTTTGCCAGCTTCAATTTGTTTTGGAACATCTTTGCCAGTGAGTGTATTGGTCCACTGATGAGCTGAAATGTAATCTCTGGCAGAAAGGAGTATTGCTGTCAAAACAGCTTCCTTCACTGCATTTGCATTGGCACCCGGGGTATTAAAAACAACAATTCCAGCAGCTGTTGCTTCGTCAATCGGAATATTGTTTGTTCCAGCACCTGCACGAGCAATCGCTTTTAAATGACTCGGAAAAGCAAAGCCATGTAAATTTTGACTCCGAATAATATAGGCATCTGGGTTTTCAGCCAAATCACCATCAATTTGAAACTGATTACCTAATTCCTTTAAGCCAATTGGGTTAATGTTATTAAATGTTTTGACGCTATATACCATATTTTTAAAAAGCTGGGTCTAACCCAGCACTCCATTTCTACCTTAAAATCCATTGAGATTATCTTCATCAATTTCGTGATAATCTGCTTTTTCATGTTCTTTTTTGAGTTTTTGATAGGCCAGACGAACACCATCCAAAGGTACCTTACCACAGTAGACGTAACCTAATTTTTCAAGAACATGTTGCATAGCAATATTTTTTTCATGTGTATCACAACGAAAATCTTCTTGATCAAACCCTTCAATGAGGCATTGAATAAAAGTTTGCGCAATAGCTTGCCCTTGATGGTCTGCAGACACTGCAATACGATGAAAGGTTAAATAGTTTTTCTGATGATTTAACCACTGCCCCTCATAGATGGCATTATAAGCTGCTTCATTACCATAAATAGCTGCCGCATAAGCAACAATGTTACCATCAATTAAAGCCACATAGCCTTGACCTTTTAGAATATCATCACTAATATCCTCCTGACTTGGATAACGACCTTGCCATTGATCACTCCCATAAGCAGCAATAACCTTACGAGCAGACTCAATAATGCTTACAATAGGAGCGATTTCATTTGGAAAAGCTAATCTAATCTCCATCTTTCAAAAACTCTCACATTCTTTTAGTTATTTTTTGCTTCAAAGTCTTTCATAAAGCTAATTAAAGCTATAACACCTTCTTGTGGAAAGGCATTGTAAAGACTGGCTCTCATACCACCCACACTCCTGTGTCCCTTAATATTTTTAAATCCTGCAGCATCAGCTTCCTTAACAAAGAGTGCATCTAGTTCCTTACTAGGTGTTGTAAAGGGAATGTTAGCCACTGAACGCTCTTTGGGATTCTTAACGGGATTCTTGTAAAACTCCGACTGATCAATAAAATCATATAGAAGACCTGACTTATGACGGTTTATTTTTGCCATCTGATCTAAGCCACCTAGTTCTTTTACCCACTCAAAGACCATCTTAGCAATATAAATGCTATAAGCCGGTGGCGTATTATAAAGCGACTTAGCATCTGCTTGTATGCTGTAGTCTAACATGCTTGACATAGCTGGCGCGTCATTAATCAAATCTTCCCTAATAATCACCAGCGTTACACCAGCTGGCCCAATATTTTTTTGAGCCCCTGCATAAATCATACCAAAGTCTTCAACCCGGTAGCGGACAGCTAAAATATTTGAAGACATATCTGCCACAATAGGAACGCCATTTGTATCTGGAAGATCATAAATTGCTGTTCCTTCAATGGTATTATTGGTCGTCAAATGAACATATGCAGCTTCTGGGTCAATTGTTTTTGCATCAAAGTCAGGAATACCATTAAAAGCAGTTGCTTCTGAAGAAGCTAGTAAAATCGGTTCAAAGGGAATAGTTTTTGCTAACATTACAGCTTCAGTGTAAGCTTTTTTCCCCCAAGAACCAGCCACATGATAATAGGCTTTTTTACCTTTGGCAACATTTAATGGTATCATGCTAAATTGAGTTGATGCACCACCTTGTAAAAAGAGAACACGGTAATTATCAGGAATTGCCATTAATTCCCTTAATAAATATTCAGCATCAGTGATAATAGATTCAAATTCTTTGGATCGGTGCGACAATTCCAAGACACTCATGCCGCTAGATTGGTAATCAAGCATCTCAGCTTGCGCCTTTTCAAGCACGGGTTTTGGCAATACTGCAGGACCTGCAGAAAAATTATAAATTGTCATCATAACACCTCCGTATAATAATAGAGAGTATAGCATAATTTTCAGAATTTTACAAAGACTTTTTAGCTATTATTTTCACAAAGAAGCATGGTATAATATAGGCATTAAAGGAGACAAACATGTTAATTAAAGAATTTTGTGCTGAAAACTTAACCCTGCTTCCCCAATTGCAAAGTGGACAAGTCAATCGTGTGGAATTATGTGATAATCTAGCCGTTGGCGGCACTACACCTTCCTATGGTGTTATCAAAGAAGCTTGCCAACTGCTCCACGAAAAAGCAATCACTGTTGCGACAATGATTAGACCACGCGGTGGTAACTTTGTCTACAATGACTTGGAGTTAAAAGCTATGGAAGAAGATATTCTTAAAGCTATTGAGGCTGGTTCAGATGCTTTAGTGATGGGATTGCTAACTGATGATAATCTTTTAGATTCGGATGCTATTGAGCAACTTCTTCCTTCAACACAAGGACTTCCTCTTGTTTTTCACATGGCTTTTGATGCAATTCCACATGAAAAACAGGCTGAAGCTATTGAAAGGTTGATTGAATATGGCTTTGTACGTATCCTACTTCATGGATCAACTGATCAAAAATCAGTTGCTGATAATGCAGCAGCTATTAAAGAATTGGTAACACTTGCTAATGGTCGTATTGAAATCATGATTGGCGGTGGGGTGACTGCCGAAAATGCCGAAGAGTTAAGCAAACTAACAGGAACAACTAGTGTTCATGGAACAAAAATCATTTAACAGATCATCACGAACTTGCTTTGAGGCAAGTTTTTTTGACTCAAAAAAAGAGGCTGGGCAAAAATGCTAAAAAATAGAAAACGGCTTAGAATAACGTCGTCAGAAACGTTAATTCTAAGCCATTTTTGGTTATTATAATTTTAATAGAAAGTCTAAATTTTGAGTTTTGCCCAGCCTCTTTAAGTAAGCTCATGGTAAGCTTGGTAAAGTTCTTGCCGGTTAAGTTTGTATTTTTTAGCAATGCTTTTGATAGCTGCATTGGGCTTTGCTCCAGCCGCAACTTCTTCTTTCACTAGGGAGATAGGATCCAATTGCTCACTCTCTTCTAAGACTTGGTCCTTATTTTGTCCCTCAACAATCAAAAGACATTCTCCTTTTAAGGGATGTTCTTCTAGAAAGCTCAGCAATTCACTAATACTGCCTCGTTGGTATTCTTCATAGAGTTTCGTCAACTCTCTAACAAGGACAACTTGCCGGTTACCATAGACAGAAAGCATATTAGCTAAGGTATCTGCGACGCGAAATGGCGATTCATAGAAAATCTGCGTTTCTGGATAGGTCACTTTTTCTTGGAAAAATGCTTTTTGTTGGCCAGATTTACGAGGTAAAAAACCAAAGAAAAGATGAGGTTGAGGTGCAATACCGCTAGCAATTAAAGCTGTTATTCCAGCTGATGCACCCGGAAGAGAAACAACCGTGATATCACTTTTGATAGCTTCTTTGACCAAATCATGACCAGGATCAGAGATTGATGGCATGCCTGCATCCGAAACTTGAGCAAGATTTTTCCCCTCTTTTAACAGTTCAATCAAATCTGGAATTTTCTCATAAGCATTATGCTCATGGAAACTGATTTGTTTGGTACTTATGTCAAAGTGCTTCAAAAGAATACCTGTATTTCTAGTATCCTCAGCACAAATAAAATCAACGTCTTCTAAGACTGACACCGCTCGATAAGTCATGTCCTGCAAATTTCCTATTGGGGTAGGAACAAGATAGAGTGTTCCTGTCTCTTTTTGAGTTTTAAAACTTTTTTGAATCTGCATTTGCTTACTTTCTGTCTAAGAGTTCTCTACAGAACATGCACTCTTCATCATTTTCACGGCGTTGCCCATAAAAGAAATTACAAATATGAAAACCTTCTTCATAAATACTCTCCAAATGGTCTTTACCGTGGTTATGACTTGTCGGTGATTTTGCAATATTTTCTTGTTCTAATTGATTGAGTCGGTCACGCAATTTTGTGTTTTCAATGCGCAAAACGGTATTTTCTTCAAGCATGGCTTGAACTTGTTTTTTCATAGCTTCAATATCTGCTAGTGTTACCATGAGATTCTGTGAAAACCCATCAAAGGCATCAAATAACTCTCTCTTATTTACCAACTGTAACCTCCTCTAAGGCATATGTCATAAGTGTTTGTTTATCTTCAAATTTTAACTGTAGTGTCTCTGCAAACAAGTCTATGCCGACAACTGTTGCAGTCCCTTCTTTGGTTTCTACTTTTGCACCATAGTCAGGAAATTTTTGCTTGCACTCTTGGTAAAAGGCATCTTCATATTGAAGGCAACAGAGCAAGCGTCCACAATTACCTGTTGTCTTCCCATTATTTAAGGATAAGCCCTGATTTTTCAACATTTTAATGGAAACCGTAGGAAATTCTCCTAAAAAACTAGAACAACAAAGTGGGCGTCCACATGGTCCTAAACCACCATAAAGTTTTGCTTCTTCACGGCTATTTATTTGGCGCAGTTCAATTCGCGTCTTAAATAGGCTGGCTAAATCTTTTAGGAGTTGACGAAAATCAACCCTCTCCTCAGCCGAAAATGTTATTAAGACATAACTTCTTTCCAGTGAAAAAACAATGTCAATCAGCTTCAGCTCAAGCTGATTAAGCACAAAGAGCTCTTTAACACGCTCACGTGATTCCTGAGCATAATCTGCATTGTTTGTAAAAGCCTTTAGGTCACGATCATTTGGTTTTCTAAGATGATAGGAAGAATCTACAGAAACCTGTTTTCCATTCAAATCCTTAGCCAGGAAGTAAACCTTAGCCATACGACTTCCTTTAGCATCTTTAACAACTACCCAATCAGAAAGCCTGAAATCCTCAGTAGTCTGTGCATATTTTATCAAGTCTGATTCATTGTATTTAAAACCAATAATTCTTATCATGACATCACCATATATTCCAATGCATTTTGAAAATTGACATTGCTTTGCCACATTAACCTAGCTTGATAAAGCCCTTGTAGGTATCTAATGGCTTTTTGTTGAGAATAATCCTTAGCCAATTGATTGGTAAGGCATTTTAAAACGAAATCTTGATCTGATTTTTCTGTAGCTTGCGCTGCCAAACGGCTAACCTCTAAGTAGGCTAGATTAGTATCTGTTAGAAGCAAAGAAGCAAATTTTTGGCTAAGTGAAATCAATTCCAAACATTTATTATCCTGAGCAAATTTCTCTAACTCCTGAGGATTTTTAGCCAGCTTAGCCAATAAATCTGCCTGACTTTTTAAGAGCCCTAGTTTTTGAGCCTCTAGTGATAAAAAGGCTTCGTCCTTTGGAAAATGAAAGATCTGTGTTCGACTTTTGATTGTTGGAAGAACTTGCGATTGATCATTTGTTAACAAAAAAATATAAGAATTACTTTGAGGTTCTTCAATGTATTTCAATAAGCTGTTTGCAGCATTCACATGCATTTTATCACAGTCTCTAATGATGAACACCTGATTTTTACTCTCGTAACCCGTCTGCGAGAAATTTTTCATCATTTCCTTCACAGTGTCAGTTTTGATAACCTGTCCAAGGGGTTCTAAAATGGTAACATCGGAAAAATCATTGGCTTCAATTAACTGGCAGGTACGACAGTTTAAACAAGGCAAATGATTTTGTAAATTGTCACAAAAACAGGCTTTAGCCAAAAAGAGGGCCATGTCAAAATTGGCATAATCACCTGAAAAGAGATAGGCATGGTGAAGTCTATTTTTTTGTAAAATATCACAAAAAGAAGCGTAGCTCTTTGGAGCCATTTCTTCGATTAACATTCCTACCTTCCTTTCTTTTAGCCAAACCGCTTCATAAGAACAGCTAATGCATCTTGAATCACTTTTTCTAAACTCTGCGAAGCATCAATTGTCACAATCCGATCTGGATTTTCCTTAGCCAATGCTAAATAGCCTTGACGTACTTTTTTGTGCATGTCTATTTTTTCAAGATCCAATCGATTAATCTCACGGTCTTTATTTTGTTCAATCCGAGCTAGACCAACTTCTGATGGCACATCAAAATATAAGGTTAAATCGGGGGTTATAAAATCCGTTGCAAAATCATTCAACCATTGAATGTCTTGCTTTTCAATGCCTCGTCCTGCCCCCTGATAAGCAACTGAACTGTCAATGAAACGGTCAATCAAAACCAAATTGCCTTTTTTAACAGCGGGTAGAACCTTTTCTACCAAATGCTGGCGACGCGCAGCGATGTATAATAGTAATTCTGTTTTGTAATCCATCTCGGTATGATTAACATCCAAAATGAGGGAACGAATACTTTCTGCTATAGCCACTCCACCTGGTTCTCTGGTGCTTATAATACCTTGAGTAAACTCTTCTTGAAGTAAGGGGATTAAGCCTTCTAAAACACTTGTTTTACCAGCACCATCCGGACCTTCTAGTGTAATAATAATACCTTTAGTCATTTGTTTTCCTTTTTCTTTGTACTCCTTTTATTCTACCAAAAAATCATTAAAAAAGCACTGCCTATTATAGGCAGTACCCCTTAATTAATATCATTTTTTGCAACAGTATGCTGAATATCTCTTACCACAATTCCTGTTTGTGATAATATCGCTCTAAGATTTTCAGGATCTGTTTGACCATCAATCTGAACTTCAATAATGGTTTTCCCACTTGCACGGGTATCAACTACGGTTCTTCTTATATTGAGATTTTCCTTTGAAATACTTTCTGCTACTTTAGCTAGGACACCTACAGTATCCTCACTCTCTAAAACAACACGAATCCCCTCAATACCGTAGCCCGATACATGAAGAAAGGCTTTAAAAACATCACGATCTGTGATAATGCCACAAAGCTCTCCCTCATCCAAAACAGGTAAAACACCTATCTTATGTTGAAGCATCAGATAAATAGCATCTTCTAAACTTGCATCTGGAGAGACTGTAATCACTTTTTTAATCATGATATCACGAATTTTAGTTTTATTGAGCAAATAGTTCATTTCGTAAATTGATAAACTCGTTGCCTTAGAAGGGCTTGCATCAGCCATTGTTCCTGCTGTAACAAGTCCAACTAAACCTCCCTTATCAAGAACAGGAAGACGACGCAAATCCTGATCACGCATCAAGTCTGCTGCTTCTGCTACTCTTGTTTCAGGAGTAATTGTTACCACATCTTGTGTCATATAATCTTTTACTGACATAATTTTTCCTCTTTAATTCCTTATTTGAAAAGCAAGAGCACCTTAACCACCAAGATAAGCTTTTTTAACCTGATCAGACTCTAATAAGTCTTTTCCAGTCCCTGCTAAAACAACTTTTCCAGTTTCTAAAACATAAGCGCGATCAGCAATTGAAAGGGCCTTATTAGCATTTTGTTCAATCAAAAGAACCGTTGTTCCTTGTTTTTGAATGTCTTGAACGATATCAAATATTTCCTGAATAAAAATTGGAGCTAGACCCATTGATGGTTCATCTAAAAGTAAGAGTTTTGGTTTACTCATTAAGGCACGTCCCATAGCAAGCATCTGCTGCTCACCACCTGATAATGTTGCCGCGTCCTGATTACGGCGTTCATCAAGACGAGGAAAGCGATCAAAAATCATTTTCAGATTTTTCTGATTTTCTTCCCGATTTTTATTGAGAAAAGCTCCCATTTCTAGGTTTTCCATGACTGTTAACCCCGAAAAGACATGGCGTCCTTCTGGAACCTGTGACAAACCTTGAGCTACAATTTTTCGTGCAGGCAGTTTTTGAATATCTTGTCCAAGAAAAGATATACTACCTGATTTTGGCCTAACTAATCCAGAAATCGTGCGCAAAATAGAGGTTTTTCCTGCCCCATTTGCACCAATCAAGGTAACAACTTCACCTTCTTCAACATGAAAAGAAACATCTTTAACAGCTTCAATAGCTCCGTAATTAATGGTTAAATTTTTAATTTGTAACATGCTCATTAGGCTTCACCTCCGAGATAGGCTTCAATAACCCGTTTATTTGTTTTAATTTCATTAGGAGTGCCATGTGCAATGAGACGACCATATTCTAGAACATAAATGCGTTCTGTCACTTCCATAACAAGACTCATATCATGTTCAATCAAAATAATGGTAATACCAAAATCAGTTTTAATTTGCCTAATAAGACTGGTTAGTTCTGCTGTTTCTTGTGGATTCATACCTGCTGCAGGCTCATCTAAAAAGAGAATTTTGGGCTTTGTTGCAAGCGCTCGGACGATTTCTAAACGTCGTTGTTTGCCGTATGGTAGATTTTTAGCTAAAGTTTCTGCTTCCTGTTCTAAATCAAAAATCGCTAAAAGTTCCAAGGCTTTTTCTTTTAAATGGGCTTCGCTTTGATAAAATTTTGGCAAGCGTAAGAGACTGGCTAAGAGATGAGATTTCCCTTGATTGGCTAAGCCTATTAATACATTATCCAAGACAGTCATGTTTTTAAATAAACGGATATTCTGGAAGGTTCTTGATAACCCTAATGATGCAATTTTATAGGGTGTTTTGCCATTTAAGACAGTCCCATCAAGCGTAACAGTCCCATCACTTGGCACATATACCCCTGTCAATAGATTAAAAAGGGTTGTTTTTCCTGCTCCATTTGGCCCAATAAGCCCCACTAGTTCCCCTTCATGCAATTCCATAGTGACATTACCAACTGCTGTCAGCCCACCAAAATTTTTGGTTAATTGTTTAACTTCAAGAAGTGCCATCTATTTGCCCTCCTTAACTTTCTTTGCAAAATACTTGCTAAAACTCAATTCACGTGTGCCTAATAAGCCACCTGGTTTGAAAACCATAACTAAAATTAAGGCTAGAGAATAAATAATCATCCGAACATCAGAGAAATTCTGAAGGAACATATTTAAAGCACCTAAAACAATTGCTGCAACAATTGTACCTGTCATTGAGCCAAGACCACCCAAAACAGCAATGATAAGGTAATCAATAGAACGCATGATTGTAAAATCTTTTGGCACAACAGTTCCGATATAACCAACGTAGAGTGATCCAGCAATGCTTGCTGACATAGCAGCTACAGCAAAAGTAAATACTTTAACTTTTGTTGTATCCACACCCATAGATTCAGCTGCAATTTCATCTTCACGAACAGAAATAATTTGACGGCCAATTGAAGAACGGATGATATTCAAGAGAAGAACCGCAATAATAACTACAAAAAGAAATACTGTTGACCAAGTGGTATAGGGTAAAACTCCTGTCAAACCTGCTGCACCATTAGTAAGGTCACCACCATTAATAATGGCTATTCTAATGATCTCAGCAACCCCAAGTGTTGCAATTGCAAGGTAATCTCCTTTTAGACGTAAGGTTGGAAAACCAACAAGAACAGCAATAACGCCAGCTACTAATGCTCCAATAAGCATTGACAAGTAAAAAACAAAGTAAGTGGGCATTTGACTGGTCAAAATGGCTGTTGCATAAGCTCCAATTGCCATAAATCCAGCTTGTCCCAAAGGAAATTGTCCTGAGAAGCCAAGAACAAGATTTGTTCCCATAGCCATAATAATAGAAATACCAATTCCCATTAGAATTTGAACATAATAAGGACCCAATGTTCCAGAGCCAATCAATACACTTAGAACAAGGTAACTAAGAACAATAATAGTAAGCCATGCTAAAATGGATTTTAAATGTTGTTTCATCACTTACACCTTCTCCTTCACATTTTTACCTAATAGCCCAGCTGGTCTAATCAATAAAATAATAATCAACACAGCATATACAACGGCATCCCGATAGCTTGATAAACCAATGGACACCGAAAAAGTTTCCAAAAGTCCAATGATAAAACCACCTAGAGCCGCCCCTGGAATAATCCCAATGCCACCTAAAACTGCCGCAACAAAGGCTTTAATACCAGGTGTCATCCCCATTAGCGGATTAATTGTATTGTAATACAAGCCAATCAAAACCCCAGCAGCACCAGCTAAGGCAGAGCCCAATGCAAAGGTGAAGCTGATAGTGGAATTAACATTAATTCCCATAAGTTGTGCAGCATCACTATCAACTGAAACGGCACGCATAGCCTTACCCATTTTTGTTTTCTTCACAATAAACTGCAAAGCTAACATTAACGTAATAGCAATAACTAAAATAATGATTTGAACATTTGTCACACTAACTGGACCAAGAGAGTATTTAACGATTTTCAAGGCTTGCGGAAAGGCACGAGCTTCTGCACCAACAAAATAAACCATGGTGTATTCTAGTAAGAAGGATACCCCTATAGCGGTAATTAGTGCAGCTATCCGGGTGGAATTGCGCAAGGGCCGGTAGGCTAAAAATTCAATGAGTACACCTAGACTTGACGTGATTAACATGGTCAAAACAAGGGCTACAAAAATATTTAAATGAAAAGCATTAATAAGGTAATAGCCTATAAAAGCACCCATCATGTATAAGTCACCATGAGCAAAATTGATTAATCGGATAATACCATAAACCATCGTATAACCTAATGCCAATAAAGCATAGACACTACCTAATATAAGTCCATTTACAAGTTGTTGGAGCATATGATTACCAAACTTTCTAACATAACAATATGGGGAGGCTTGGCTCCCCATACTTTTTCTTAGTCAGCTTTAACTGTAGTTGCAGAAGACTCTTTTCCTTCTGTTAATCCGACTACAGAAACTGATTTCACTGGATTGTGTTTTTTATCAATTGTCATTGTACCTGTAACCCCTTCAAAATCTTTTAATTTTGAAAGATTTTTTGACAGGTCAACAGATGTCTTAGCATCCTTTGCAGCATCCGCAGCCATGTAGACGGAATCGTAAGCTAAAGCTGCAAACATTGATGGTTCTGCACCATATTTAGCCTTATAAGCTTGACTAAATTGTTTTGCCTTATCAGAGCTTGATGCTGAGAATCCTGAGATGTAATAAACATTGTTGACATTTGAACTTCCTGCAAGTTCAACTAATTTACTATCTGCAAAGCCATCTGGTCCTACAATCGGTGCAGTAATGCCCATTTCACGGGCTTGTTTGATGATTGTCCCAGTTTCTTGATAGTAGCCTGGCATGATAATAGCATCATATTCCTTAGACTTCATTTTTGTTAAAGCTGATTGAAAATCAGTATCTCCTGATTGGAAAGTTGCTTCACTAACAATTGTGTCTTTATAAACTTTTTTGAATCGTTTTGCTATCCCTTTGGCATAGTCACTTGAGTTGTCATAAAAGAGGACAACTTTTTTAGCTTTCAAATGATCAGTGGCATATTTTGCCAGAACATCACCTTGATAACTATCAATAAAGGTTGTTCTATAAACATAGGGATTGGTTTTACCGTCACTAGTTAGTGTTAGGTTATCTTGAGTTCCAGATGGTGTGATTAACGGAACAGCTGCTTTACTCGCATTTGGTGACGCTGCTGCTGTTGCCCCTGATGTCGCAGGCCCTACAATCACATTAACATTACTTTCTGTAGCAAGACTTGTTGTAACTGTAGCTGCTTCAGAGTTGTCAGACTTGTTATCTTTAGAAACAACTTCTAGTTTTTTCCCAGAAACACCACCTTTTTTATTGATTTCCTCAACAGCCAGCTTTGCCCCTTTTTCCTCAGCACTTCCATAAGCTGAGACACCACCTGTTAATTCTAAATTAAGTCCAACCTTTACAGTTTTCCCAACTTCGGTTCCCTTTTCAGCACTAGCATTGCTAGTTGGCGCTGCACTACAAGCAGCTAAGGTAACTGTTGACATTAATGCTAAGCCTGATAATAACATTTTTTTAGTCATAAATTTTCTCCCTAGTAAAATCGTTTTTTTGCTATGCATTTAAGAATACAGAATTATCAGAAAATTGTCAATAGTTTTTATTTTTTATTTTTTAAAATAAAAAAAGGCTCAAAACAATCGTTTCAAGCCTCACTTTTATTAAATTGTCTCTGAAACTAACTCACTTTCTTGTCTATGCAAGTTACCCACAAATTGGTGGTCAATGCGATCAAATTCAGAAATTGAAACTTCTTTGATAAATTTTAATTTTTGAATTTCTGAAACTTTGTCCTCTACATCTTCTTTGTTAACGTAGAGCACTAAAAATCTAGATTTTTTAGAATGGTAATATAAATCACCATATTTCAATAATTTTCTAGCATCACGATTATAATATAAATAGACAGTAAGGCCTACTCGATGTTGTCTTGTAAACATGGGTCATCCTTTTCTTTGATATTTTGATAAGGCCCTTTATGGGGACTTTCTTTTTTTGCAGCTAATGGCAATCCTGTGTCAACAAAAATTGTTGGAGAAATGGCTTCAGCAATTGCTACTGAAACATGTGCTAGGATTTTTTGAAGGTCCACTTCTGCATACCTTAAGGCCATGATTTTAGCATTCAAGTCTAATTGTCTTTTTTTCAAAAGCAGTTCCTTTTTCAAGGCTTTTACTTCTGGTCGAAAAGAAGCAAAGGCAATCTCCTTATCGTAAGTTTCTTTTAGTTGCCTAAAAAAAGCCAAATCTGCCTGCAAATTACTATCTTCTTTGACCACATTTCTCAGTTGACAATAGTTTTTGTATTCTTTGGTTTGCTTAATATCATTAACCAATTGGTCGATAGCGTCTTCAATAGCTAACAAGTCTTCATTAATGACTAACATATTTTGATTATACCATAAAACCATAACATTTAAAGAAGAAAGCCACTAATTTCAAAGCTTTGCCACTGCTAATAAGTGGTCTAGCTAAAAACGATCCTTATCCTATAAACGCTCATTAAGAAAAAGAATTATCTCTTTAGGCTATCGCTTAGTAACTTATTGTGAGCATTTAACTCTTGCAGAAGCTCCTCTTCTGATAATTCATTTGGTTTAGATAGAATTTCTTTTCCCGATTGAAGGGCTTGTGACTCATTAACTTGCTTACTAGAGGAGTAATGACATGAAACAGTTAAATCTTTGTGACTATTTTTTCTTGGCTCAAGTGACGCTTCAACTTCTTTATAGATGGTAGCTAACTTCCTTAATATTGTCATATTTTACATACTAATTGTCCTTTCAAAAACCATTATACAATAAAATAGGACTATAACATCTGTCTTATAAATACAAAAACTCCAAGTTTTTGAACTTGAAGTTTTCAGCTGTTTTTTGGCTTTACTTAAGTTTGTTATTTTCCATAATTTCATCAATGAAGCCATATTTTAGTGTTTCTTCTGCACTCATCCAATAATCACGTTCTGCATCTTTATGAACTTGTTTAATGGTTTTTCCACTATTTTTTGCCAATATTTTTTCAAGAGTGTGACGTGTTTTTAAGAGATGTTCAGCAGCAATTGCCATATCTGATTGCTGCGTACCACCACCTGTACCACCCATTGGTTGGTGAATCATGTATTCAGCATTTGGCAACATGAACCGTTTCCCTTTAGTCCCTGATGAGGCAATGATTGTTCCCATGGAAGCAGCCATTCCCATGACAATTGTTTGAACATCAGATTTAATAAAGTTCATTGTATCAACAATGGCTAAACCAGCAGAAACGGAACCACCTGGGGTATTAACATAAAGATAAATATCTTTAGTGTGATCTTGTGCATCCAAAAAAAGCAACTGTGCAATGACAGAGTTAGCCATATTGTCTTCGACCGGACCAGTTAACATGATGATCCGATCTTTTAGTAAACGAGAGTAAATATCGTAAGAACGCTCCCCACGACTTGTTTGTTCAATAACTACAGGAATCATAGTATTCTCCATTCTAGTATCTACTGATTTCTTTCAAAAAATCAGAAAATCTTTTTGTGATTGTTTTTATTATAATCATTTGGTCAATAAAGGTCAAATAATAAACTTACTTCCAAAAAACTTTCCAGATAAACTAGAAAGTCTTTTATATCATGTTCAAAAATGCCAGCCTCTATCTTATAAGTTCTTTATTTCTATATAGGACAGACCATTCAGACATTAATTTCTTATTTTGTACCAAACAAACGGTCACCAGCATCTCCAAGACCTGGGACAATGTAGCCATGTTCATTTAATTTTTCATCCAATGCAGCAGTATAAATGTCAACATCTGGATGGGCTTCTTCAAGTTTTTTAACCCCTTCTGGAGCAGCAACAAGGCAGACAAATTTGATGTTTGCCGCACCACGTTTTTTAAGAGAATCTACAGCAAGAATAGCTGAGCCACCTGTAGCTAACATTGGGTCAACAACAAAAATTTGGCGTTGGTCAATATCTTCAGGCAATTTGACCAAATATTCTACTGGCTCAAAAGTTTCTTCATCACGGTACATCCCGATATGACCAACTTTCGCAGCTGGAACTAAACTAAGAAAACCATCAACCATCCCAATACCTGCACGTAGGATTGGCACGATAGCTAATTTTTTACCAGCTAATTGTTTTTGAACAGTTCTTGCAACCGGTGTTTGGATTTCCACGTCTTCAAGAGGAAGATCACGTGAGACTTCATACCCCATTAACATTGCAATTTCATTGACAAGTTCACGAAAATCTTTTGTTGACGTATCTTGACGACGCAAGATAGACAATTTATGCTGAATAAGTGGGTGCGACAAAACTTGTAATTTTCCCATGTTGATGTACTTCCTTCTTATTTTTTTCACTTTTACCATTATAGCAAAAAACACTTGGAATTGCTTAAAAAATTATCAGAAATAAGAAGATATTTTGCATTTTAGCATCCTCAACTGAAAAAGCCTATTCATTAGAATAGACTCCTATTTTTTGATACCATGTGACAGTCCTAAGCGACGACGTAATGACTGAGCTCTTCTTACCCCAATTAATTTATCTAATTGATGGGTTAGTAATGCCAGATAGCCATAAACCACAAAACCAATGAGACCAACAATTAGTAAGTAAAGTAAACTGGTGCTACGACCTGTCGGTTGTAGAATAAAAGACAAGCCCCAACTCGAAAGGGCAACAACAACTGCCATAATCGTTGTTAAAATAGCAATGAGTAAAATCTGTTTATACAACAACTGTCTATTGAAACGGGTCACTTCATGAAGACGACGGTACATTAAGACAATAGGAAGCAGTAAACCAAAGGTTGTTGCCAGCAAAGGACCATAAGCATGAAACACATATATCGCTGGAATTTGTAAAACAAGCTTGGTCACAATCCCATAGGCAAAGTAACGCATGGCAGCACGATTTTCAAAAAGTGCTTGAAGCATCGGTGCTAATAAGGCATATAGGGCTAATAAAATGGTCTGTACTAAAACAACCCTAAACAAGTGTATAGCTTCAAGCTCACTGGCTCCATAAAAGACGGTATACAAAGGTTTTGCAAGAATAACGGCACCTACTAAGGCTGGCATTAAAAACATGAGCAGCATGACAATATTGTTAATAATTAATTTCGCTGCTGCTCGCATATCTTTTTTAACATAATTTTCCGTCAGTAGTGCAATACCTACTCCACCAATTGAAGCAGCCACTGCAATTAGAATCATTGTGATTTTAGCCGGATTGGCATTAAAATAGCCAAAAAGCACTAATAATTGATCCTTAGTATAATCTGTAAAGACTAGCATCGCATTGCTAAATGTCCACTGATCAATTAATTGAAAAGCTTGAATGGCGCTTCCAATGACAATAAAGGGGATTGATTCTTTTATGGTTTCAAACAATAGACCTTTGGCATCAATCGGAATATCTAATTGCGGTTTTGACAAAATAGCTTTCAGTAGACCTTGCTTACCTAAATAATAAATAAGTACAGCCATACTTGCAAGCATACCAATAAAAGCGGCAAAGGTTGATTGAGTAACAGCTTCAACAACATTTCCTGACCCCATTTTCATAATTAAGAAAGTTGTTAGTAACATCCAAATCACTCGAACCAATTGTTCAGCCATTTGACTTAAGGCATAAGGTTTGATGTTGTTATGGCCTTGAAAAATCCCCCGAACAACACTCATCACCGGAAATACTAGAACTGCCAAAGACAGACTATGCATTATTGGAATAAGTTCCTTATCACTCCCTGACATGGTTGCAAATACTGGTGCCGTTACAAACATAATAGCTGAAAAAACAATCCCTAAGACCACCATTAATTTCAAGGTGGTTCGCATAAGTTGGTAACTATGTTCTCGTTGCTCCAAAGAATTGTATTTAGCAATTTGCTTTGCGATGGCAACATTCAATCCAGTTGTTGAAATCAATAAAAAATAGGCATAAACATTATACCCCATATTAAAGAGTGCATTAGCTTTAGTGGCATGTTCTCCCATCCAAATTAACCAAGGAATGATGTAAACAACACCGAGTAGGCGACTAATAAAATTACTAGCCGTTGACCACGCCGTTCCTCTAAGCATTAATTGTTCTTGAGATAATTCTGATTTATTTTTTTCCATATCGTATCTTTCTAAAATGTCATAATGCCATTATAAACTTTTGCATGATACTTGTAAATCGTCAACATAAGAGATAAAATAAGTAATATGATAACAATAGAAAAAACCATAGACCTTCTCAAAGCTGACCATAACTTCCGAGAAGTCATCAACCAAGGAACTTATTTTTTTAACTTTTCAGGACTAGCATTCAATCACATCAGTTATGATAGCCGAGATGTCTCAACAGACACACTCTTTTTTGCAAAGGGAGCTACTTTTAAAGCAGATTATCTCAAAAATGCCATCAAAGAAGGCTTACAGGCCTATATTTCAGAAATAGACTATGACCTTGGTATTCCCGCAATTATTGTAACAGATATCAAAAAAGCAATGAGTCTCATTGCAATGCAATTTTATGGTAATCCACAAGAGCACCTTAAGCTGCTTGCCTTTACAGGTACAAAAGGCAAGACTACTGCAGCTTATTTCGCCTATCATATTCTCAAACAAAGTCATAAGCCAGCTATGCTATCAACCATGAATACAACACTTGATGGCATACATTTTTTCAAATCACAACTAACAACTCCTGAGAGCTTGGACCTGTTTAAAATGATGGCTGAATGTGTTAAAAATGGCATGACTCACCTCATCATGGAAGTTTCCAGTCAAGCTTACCTTGTAGGACGTGTCTACGGCTTAACTTTTGATGTTGGTGTCTTCTTAAATATCAGCCCTGACCATATTGGTCCTATTGAACACCCGACTTTTGAAGACTACTTCTATCATAAGCGTCTTTTAATGAACAATAGCAGAGCAGTTATTATAAATAGCGGCATGGATCACTTTGATATCTTAGCTGAACAAGTTGCTAACCAAGACCATGTCTTCTATGGTAATGGGTCTAATAACCAAGTCCTTGACAGCAAAGCATTCTCATTTTCTACTGAAGGCGATTTAGCTGGCCATTATGATATCCAATTAATTGGTCGCTTTAATCAGGAAAATGCTATTGCAGCTGGTCTTGCCTGCCAAAAACTTGGTGCAAGTCTAGAAGATATTCATCAAGGCATTGCAACTACTACTGTTCCTGGACGCATGGAAGTCCTTACACATCCAAGTGGTGCCAAGGTTTTTGTAGACTATGCTCATAATGGCGATAGTCTGGAAAAACTCGTATCTGTTGTTGAAGAGCATCAAAAAGGTGTGATCACACTCATTATTGGGTCAACAGGTAATAAAGGAGAAAGTCGTCGAGCCGACTTTGGTCATGTCATCAATCAGCACCCTCAGCTAAATGTGATTTTAACAGCTGACGACCCTAATTTTGAAGACCCTCAAGTCATTTCAGAAGAAATTGCAAGCCACGTCTCAAGACCAATCTCCATCATCAGTGATCGCGAATTAGCTATTAAAGAAGGGCTCAAATGCTGCAAGAATGCAACTGACGCCTTAATCATTGCTGGTAAAGGAGCAGATGCCTATCAAATCGTCAACGGAACCAAAACAGACTATCTTGGTGATTTAGCAGTTGCTAAACAACACATGTAAAAAAACCGCACGCGTGTGGTTTCAGAGTGAAGACAAAGTCCCTGTCTTCACTCTTTTTGATGTTTTTCAAAAGTGGCTCGGACGTAAGCGACTTCCTTCGGAATTCCATTACTCATTTTTTAGCCCTGGTCTAAAAAATTCCGTCGTGGCTTTTCTAATTCGGAATAAGCCACTCATGCCACCGGAAAAACATCACAATCGTCATTAAAAGTGAGAGATTTTCTCTTCTTGGGAGTATAATAATAGTAAAAATAATTGTGAGGTGCTCTCTATGTTTCACAAAGAAAATCCTAATTACAATCGCAATCAAGTCGGTTTTTATACCCTAGATGAGTTAGTTCCAGAAGATCATCTGCTTCGTCAAATTGACCAAGCTATTGATTTCTCTTTTATTTATGACTTAGTGACAGATAGTTATTGTCTTGATAATGGGCGTCCTAGTTTAGATCCAGTGATGTTAGTTAAACTCCCTATTATCCAATGTCTCTTTGGTATTCGTTCTATGAGACAAACCATTAAAGAGATAGAAGTGAATGTGGCTTACCGCTGGTTTCTTGGATTGACATTGGAAGATAAGGTCCCTCATTTTACGACTTACGGCAAGAACTACAGTCGTCGTTTTCAAGATAAACAAGTGATTGAAGCCATCTTTTCTCATATATTAGGGCTATGCCTTAATGCTGGGCTGATTGATCCGACTGAAATTTTTGTGGATGGCACTCATATCAAGGCAGCTGCTAACAGTCACAAATATAGCAATCAGAAAGTTGATAGACAAGCTAAGTTTATGAGTGACCAATTGGAGCTGGAAATTGCTAGGGACAGGGAGAAACATGAAAAAAAGTCGCTAGGGCTCGCCAAAGAAAAAGAGCCCATAAATAAGAAAGTTTCTACGACCGATTCTGAAAGTGGTTGGTATCATAAGGGAGAACATAAAGATGTCTTTGCTTACACAAGTCAAGTGGCATGCGATAAGAATGGTTGGGTCTTAGCCTATACTGTAGATGCAGGAAATACTCATGATAGTCAAGCATTTCCTGCACTTTGGAAGAAGATAAAAGAGTTCCGGCCAGACTTTATTATCGCTGATTCTGGCTACAAGACTCCTAGTATTGCCAAGTTACTCTTGGATAATGAAGTGAGACCTGTTTTCCCCTATACTAGGCCTCGTGGTAAGAAAGGCAATTTAAGACCAAATGATTTTATTTATGACTCCTATTATGAGTGTTATCTTTGTCCTGAACACCAAGTATTGTCTTATACAACAACAAATCGAGCTGGCTACAGAGAATATAAAAGTGCCCCCGAAATTTGTGTTTCTTGTCCCCTTCTAGGAATTTGTACTGACAGTAAGAATCACCAAAAGGTAGTGACCCGACATATCTGGAAAGACTACCTGGATATTTGTGAGGATATTCGGCATCAAAGTGATATGAAAGAACTCTATAAACAGCGCAAACAGAGTATTGAGCGGCTTTTTGGAACGGCTAAAGAATACCACAACCTTCGTTATACTAGAGAAATTGGAAAGTCCAAAATGAAAGCTAAAGTTGGACTGACTTTAGCGTGCCTAAATCTCAAAAAATGGGTTAAAATGATGGCTGGGAAGCCTTTTTATTTTGGCCTTAAATGCCTTATTTATCTGATTTTAGTGAAATTTAGGCGAAACAATAAAAAACAAACTAGCAAGGGCACTAGTTTGTCTTCAATCTGAAACCACACGCGTGTGGTTTTTTTACATGTGTTGTTACTGCTGCACTTAAATAATCACATTCCACTATTTCGCAGGCTTACCAACTGGAATCAGATTTCTCCCTTGTGATGATTTGGCGATAACCTCAAAATCACCTTTACTTTTCTCAAAGCCAACTGTTATTGCAGTTTTTTGATTTGGTAATGTTTTAGCTAAGTCAGCTGTTTCTTTTCGAATTTCATAGATTTGATTATATTCTTCTTTTGTTGCCAAACTTTTTTTAGCAGCTTTCATGGCCTTTGATAATGCCACTTTTTTATCACCAATCAAGCTTACCTTGATATTATTGTAGCCTTTTGGAAAGTCAGAATCTTTGACGTTTTTTTCAACGTTAATAGAAACATTTTTAGCATCAAACCTTTCCATTATCAATTGTTTTTCTTTGGCATAAATACCTTTTACAGTTGTCGTCTGCGTTTTTTGATTTTTACAAGCTACTAATGAAATCATCGATAGTAGTGCAACAGTATAAATCATGATTTTTTTCATATTTTCCTTCTCCCTTTATCACTCTCCATTGATAGACTTCATTATAACATAGTTTTTGTTTGACATAAAATTATTGAAAATCCAAAAGACTCTCATTTCTAATCAAGCCCAAATCCTTTGGCACATAGTAAGTGTTTGTGAAAAAATAGCTTTTATTTATAACCATTCTCGCTACTATTTTTAACCATTCTAAACAAGTAAAAATACTGATGAAAAGGCTTTTTTAAGCTTTTTTTATGTGCTATAATGGAATTGCTTTAGGCAAAAAATTCACAAAGAAGGAGGTTTTTATGTCAACCATTAGTGCACAAAACATTTCCGTTAATTATGATCAAAAACCAGTGCTTTCTGAGTTATCCTTAACCCTTATGACTCATAAAATAACAACAATTATTGGTGCAAATGGTTGTGGCAAATCAACTTTGCTAAAAGCATTAAGCAGAATAATACCACTTCAAAAAGGAAGTGTTCTAATAGATGGCCAAGCTATTGCACAACTACCAACCAAAGAAGTTGCTAAAAAAATAGCGCTACTTCCTCAGGTTCAAGACATTACAGAAGGCATCACTGTATTTGAGTTGGTCTCCTATGGGCGTTACCCTCATCAAGGGCAATTTGGACGCCTCACTGAAGCTGATTATGCCATTATTGAATGGGCTATGACAGCAACAAATATCAACAGTCTTGCTAATGATTACGTTGATAATTTATCTGGTGGGCAAAAACAACGCGTTTGGATTGCTATGGCTCTAGCTCAAGACACCGATACTATTTTTCTTGACGAGCCAACAACATACCTTGATATGAACCACCAACTAGAAATTTTAGAACTTCTCAAAAAGCTTAACCAAGAAGCTCATAAAACCATTATTATGGTCTTACACGACCTTAATTTGTCGTCACGTTATTCTGACTATTTACTTGCTATGGAAAATGGTAAGATTGCTAAAGAAGGCCCTGTTCAAGAGGTCATCACAAGTGACCTTATGGCTAGTCTTTTTAAAATCGATGCACAGCTTATTGAAGACCCTATCCATAAATGCCCCATTATACTGACTTATCAGTTACTATAAATTTGTTCTAGGAGATTAGAATACATGAAAAAATTAACACTATTTCTGACACTTTTTGTGACAAGCTTTTTCCTAATAGCTTGCGCAAACCAGAAGCAATCAAGTGAAAGTGCTTCAAAAATATCTAGCATGCCAAAAATTTCAGGATTCACCTATAAAGGTAAAATTCCAGAAAACCCAAAACGTGTGGTCAGCTTATCATCAACCTACACTGGCTACCTTGCAAAATTAGGTTTGCCTATAGTTGCCATGACCTCTTATGATGCGAAAAATCCTATTTTAAAAGACTATACTAAAGGTGCAAAAGTTGTTTCAGCCACTGATTTAGAAGCAATTGCTGCCTTAAAACCCGATCTCATTGTGGTAGGGTCAAATGAAGAAAACAAGGAGCAATTAGCAGAGATTGCACCATTAATTTCTATTGAATACCGTAAACATGATTATTTACAAGTCTTTACAGATTTCGGAAAAGTCTTTAACAAAGAAAACCTTACTCAAAAATGGTTAAGGGATTGGAATAAAAAAACGCAAGATCTCGGTAAAGAGATGAAATCTTTGACTGGAAAAGATGCTACTTTTACAATCATTGGTCTTTTTGAAAAAGAAATCTACCTTTTTGGTAAAGATTGGGGACGTGGTGGAGAGATTATCCATCAAGCTTTCCAATATAAAGCACCAGCTAAGGTCGAACAAGACGTTTTTCCTAAAGGCTATTTATCAATCTCTCAAGAAGTGTTACCAGATTATACTGGTGATTACCTTGTTGTTGCTGCTGAGGATGAAAAAACAGGCTCAGCCTTATACGAGAGTGACCTCTGGAAAAATATTCCTGCCGTAAAAGAGAATCATGTGATTAAAGTTAATGCAAATACCTTTTATTTCACAGATCCCCTTTCATTAGAATACGAATTAAAAACCCTTAAAAAAGGGATTTTAAACAGTCAAAAATAATAAGGACCTACGTTCATGATTGAGAGTAAACCATCTCAAGTAATTCATCATAAGCCAAAATCATTTTGGCTTCTTTTTGTCATCATATCCCTTTTATTGCTAAGTGGTGTCTATTTGGGATTGCGCTTTGGTGCTTGGAATTTTTCACATCAAGACCTCCTCAAAGTGATTCGACATCAAGCAATAGATCATCGACAATCCAGTATTTTTTGGGAAATGCGCTTACCTCGACTTTTAGCAACTTTACTTGTTGGTGCGGCACTTGCCGTTTCAGGAGCCATTATGCAAGCCGTGACGCGCAACCCTATTGCAGACCCTGGACTTTTGGGGATAAATGCTGGGGCTGGCCTGGCACTGGTTGTCGCCTATGCTATCTTTCATCACCTTCATTATATCTCAATAATCTTGGTTTGTTTATTAGGAGCCAGTCTTGCTTGCTTACTTGTCTTTGGTCTTTCATATCAATACGCAAAAGGCTACCAGCAATTGCGTCTGGTTCTCTCAGGAGCCATGATTTCCATGTTTCTATCTGCCATAGGGCAAGGGATTACCACTTATTTTAATTTGGCAACTTCAGTCATTGGCTGGCAAGCTGGGGGTTTTATTGGCCTCAATTGGACCATGTTAAAGATTATTGCTCCCCTTATCATCTTCGCTTTAGCTTTAGCACAGCTTCTTTCTTATCAGTTGTCTATTTTAAGCCTTAGTGAACTAAGAGCAAAAGCATTAGGGCAAAAAACCTTTCATCTAACACTAGTTTTTTTAAGCATCGTCCTTATCCTTGCTTCTGCCTCTGTTGCTATTGCCGGCTCTATTTCCTTTGTTGGTCTTGTTGTTCCGCATATCATTAAAGCCCAATCCTTTGGAAATTACAAACAGAGTTTGCCTTTAATTGGCCTTTTAGGAGCTACCTTTATGGTCTGGGTTGACTTTTTCTGCCGAAACCTAAACCCTCCTTATGAGACACCTTTAACAGCGTTAGTCAGCTTGATTGGTCTTCCAGCTTTTCTTTGGTTAATTAAAAAAGGAGGAGCCATGAAATGATTCCTCAAAAAACAAAAGTAATCGCCAGCCTTTTACTTGCCTTAGTGCTGTTGATTCTAGTATCTTTAGCTATCGGTGATTCTAACTTCTCTATCAAACCTTTACTGGAACTACTTTTGGGCAAAGAGAATCCTTCGCTAATTTTTATTATCACAAAAATCAGACTTCCTAGGATTTTAGCTGCACTTTTCGGCGGAGCCTCATTAGCCCTAGCAGGAATCTTGCTACAAACCCTAACCAAAAATCCTTTAGCTGATTCTGGTATTTTAGGGATAAACGCTGGCGCTGGTATTGTCATGACCCTTGTTATTAGTTTTTTTGCCGTTGAGAATCCACTAATCATTAAATTGCTTCCCTTTTTAGCCACTCTAGGTGGTGCTGTTACGGTTAGTCTTGTCTATTTCTTTTCTGTAAGCAAGACTGGAAAGCTTAATCCTGTCACCTTAATTATCATTGGTGTTAGCATCTCAATGATGTTATCAAGTCTAATGGTTGCTATTGTGGGAAACATCAATAAATACAAGGTCGATTACGTTATCAATTGGCTTAGCGGTCGTATTACTGGTGATGATTGGCCTACTTTAGTGGCAACTCTGCCACTCTTAATAATACTTGCAGGACTTACTTATTACAGAGCCTACACGCTTAATATTCTAACATTGTCTGAAGAGAGCGCACGCTCACTTGGTATCCGTCTTGAAAAAGAGCGGCTCATTACTTTAGGGTTAGCTACCGGTCTAGCAGCAGCAAGTGTTGCTTTAATTGGAAACATTACCTTTATTGGTTTGATTTCAGGCCACCTGAGTCGCCGTTTGGTTGGCAATGACCATCGTATAGCCTTACCTGTCAGCGCCATTTTAGGAATGCTCATTCTATTAAGTGCTGATACCATTGGTCGTGTCTTTCTTGTTGGGAGTAATATTCCAACAGGTGTTATTGTCTCAATCATTGGTGCACCCTACTTCTTATATTTAATGCGAAAAATAAAGAGTTAGAAGAAAAACTTCTAACTCTTTATTTGGCATAAAATGACATTTTTTCTTTATCCAATGCCATTGTCAACTTGTATTTCGTGCTTTCAACTTCTTCAATATAACCTAATAGTACTAAGGCTTGACAAAAAATATCTGGCCTTTTTTGCATGACAATATCTTTTCGCAAAAATTTAGCTAAAAAAGTCGTCAGATACTTCATTGCATAAGCTTCATTAACATCTCCAAGTAAATCAAATAATGGTTTTTGCTCATCTGAAACAGCTTGTCCTCTTGTCAGACGAGAAAAATAGTTCGACAAGCTCAAGCGCCTTCTTTGAAAATCTGTTTTTTCAAAAATCAGAAGGTCATTTGTGCTATTCTTTAGACAGGTCTCAAACTCTAAGGCCATCAATTGATGATACCTGTCACTGCAGTCATCACAAAACATCATTTGGTCTAACTCAAGGCTATTGATTTCCTCATTTAAGGGTAGCTTTAAATAATAGCGTTTTTCTGAGCGAATAATATAACCTGCTCTAACAAATGCTTCAATATGCTTATCAATAGCCTCAACATCAAAAAAAGCTTTCTTGATGTGACGTAAGGTGACACCCTCATTGTCCCATAGAAAATTGATCACTTGTTGAAAAAATGGCGTTTGGGTTAATTTGTCTGGATTAATAACAATCAACATAATAGCATTTCGTCCTCTCTTTAAACATCCTGGCACGCCCTTTTAACATTCTTATTAGCTGTAACAAAGAAAGGGCTGAAAAAAAGTGGGAGAACCCACTTCTAAAGATATTCTCCTTTGATAACAAAGAACGTTCCTCTAATCTCACCAGCTAATTTTGACCGTTGGCGAGCAAATTTAAATTTGCCTTCAAATTCTTTAGGGATGTCAATACCATTTGACAATTTAAAGCCAACTGCACGTTTGCCGCCTTCTTCTAGGGTATACAAGACATTAACTGCAAGACCATTATCGTAGTAGACATGTGACCAAAGAATACCATCTACCTCAAACTGAGAAAGGCAAAGGGCTTGATAAGGAAAAACCATATCGCGCTCACTTAAGACCTCTTCAATAAAAGGTAAAATTTCTGGTTTTTCTTCTGGTGTAAAGACTTCATAAGTTAATTGATATTTATTCCAGAAGTAGCGAGCCTCGTTAGCTCTTAGGCCTGCAAGCACTTCTTTAACTGGACTTTTGTCTAACAAGTGAGTTTCAACTTCTTTAAAATTGACTGTATAACTCATTAGTTTGCAAAACTCTCAGTTAATTGAGGCACAACTTGTTTCTTACGGGAAACAGCGCCTGCTAAAAAGGCATGGTTATCTTCTAGTTTAAAGTTAAAGGCAGCTTCAACTTTGTCCATGTTAGCCCCTAAAGCTAAAATTTCTGAGTTTGAATTTACAATATCAGTAATCATAAGAACAAAGTCAGAATAACCTTCTTTAGCCATAGCTTCTAAGATAGCAGCTTCAATTGCAACTTTACGCTCTAAAACTTCTGCAATATCAACTGTATTTACTTGTGCTACACGTACATTATTGCCATTTAATTCAAAAGTTTTAGCATCAATATCAATCAATTCCACTTCTGTTTTACTTGCAAGATTAGTACCTGCTTTAAGCAAGGACATGCCATAATCTTCTAAATTAACTTCTGCGAGTTCAGCCAATTCTTCAGCAACTTTATGGTCTGTCATGTGAGTTGTTGGAGATTTTAATAACAAAGTGTCTGAAATCAGCCCAGAAAGAAGCAAACCTGCAATTTCTTTTGGCACTTGAACACTATGTTCTTTAAACATGCGATAAACAATTGATGATGCTGATCCAACTGGTTCCAGACGCATGAACAGTGGATTGGCTGTTTCAAAATTAGCGACACGGTGATGATCTACAACGCCATAAACAGTCACTTCACTAATATCTGAAATGGACTGTTGGAATTCATTATGGTCTGTTAAAATAACCAATTCAGCGCCTTCAGCTTTTGCTGATGCAACAAGACGAGGTGCAGTAACACCAAAGTAATCCAAGGCGAAACTGGTTTCTTCATTAGGAGTTCCTAGTGCTACCGCCTCAGTATCCAAACCGTAAGCATTTTTTGCTAAATAGGCAAAAGCGTAAGACGATGCGATGGCATCTGTATCAGGATTTTGGTGACCAAAAACTAAAACTTTAGACATTGTTATACCTCATTTTATTCTTTCATTACTGTATATTCTAGCAGAAATAGACTTGAAAATCAAAGCCTCTTACTGAAAATAAAAAGAAGTGAATAATACCTTATTCACTCCCTATGATTTATGAACACGGTTCATGTATTCCGTGTAAGATTCTGTTTTCATAATCGTTTTAGCGTTTTGGACCCTTTGCTGTGTTGGAGGTTTTACACCTTCTAATGGATATGGAATGCCCAGCTCACGCCATTTAAATTCTCCCATGGTGTGATAAGGAAGTATTTCAAATTTATCAACATTTTTTAATCCTGATACAAAGTCTCCTAAACGCTCCAAATGTTCATCAATATCTGTCAAGCCCGGTACTAAGACATGACGAATCCAAACAGGAATGCCTTTATCAGATAAATATTGGGCAAAAAGTAAAATATTTTTATTGGACTGTTTGGTAACAATCTTGTGTTGTTCCGCATCAATTTCTTTCAGATCTAAGAGCACTAAATCAGTGACAGCCAACAATTTTTCCAGTTGTTCATGATAAGCTTCTGTTGGACGGTAGGTAAAGCCACAGGTATCTAATGTTGTATGAACACCCAGTTTTTTAGCTTCAATAAAGAGTGCTGTGATAAAGTCAATTTGAAGCATGGCTTCGCCACCTGAAACAGTGATACCACCACTTTTACCCCAAAAATGCCGATACTGCAAGGCCTCTTTTAAAACATCACTAACCGTACGTTCTTTGGAATTATTGGTTTCCATTTGCCAAGTGTCTGGATTGTGACAATATTGGCAGCGCATTTTGCAACCTTGCATAAAAATAATAAAACGGACACCTGGGCCATCTACTGAACCAAAACTTTCAGTTGAATGGATCATACCGGTTACTTGTCCATAATCTTGTTCCAATATTGTTTCTCCTTTCACCTTAACATTAAGTAAGCATTTTCATTATATCCTTTTTCAAAAAAAAAGACTAGGAATTCTCCCAGTCTCTCTTGATATTCTGTTCTATAGTAAAGTATTGATTCCATAGCACTAGATAAAGATACTCCAATAAGCTGGTAACTTTTCAAGTGATGCTTAATCTTGCTCTGAGTTCTGTTCTATATTAGAAATCATCAATTTCAGTTTGGTGATACGACCGTCTTTAACTTTATCATTGATTAAGGTTAAATGCTTGCCATTACTATCACACTCAAAATGTTCTTTTTCTTCTTGACTTGGTATTGTTCCAATACCAGTCAGATAAAAGCCTGCAATGGTATCTACGTCATCACTTTCAAGTTCGGTTTCAAAAAACTCATTAAATTCATTGAGTGTCATGGTTCCAACCACAATATAGGTGTCTTCGCCAATAACATGCACAAACTGCTCTGCTTTGTCAGTTTCATCATCAATTTCACCAACGATTTCCTCTAACAAGTCCTCAAGTGTCACAAGACCAGCTACACCACCATACTCATCAAGCAAAATAGCCATTTGATTTTGTGTATTTCGTAATTGTCTAAGCAAATCGTCCACAAAAATCGTTTCTGGAACAAACAAAGGTTCTTGAAGGATTCGTCTCATGTTGATGTTTTCAAAGCCATTTCGAAAACCTGCTTCAAGTAAGCGTTTGGTATGAACAAGTCCAATCACTTTATCTTTATCAACATCGTAAACAGGAATTCGTGAAAAGTTTTGTTTTAAAATATCTTGAATATTCTCTGAGGTATCATCATTGATATCAATCATAAAGGCATCCGTTCTTGGAACCATCACTTCACGCGCCATCATTTCATCCAAAGAGAAAATTCCTTGAAGCATTTCAATTTCTTCAGCATCAAGAGTTGCTTCGCTGTTTGATAACATGTATTCAATTTCATCACGTGTCATCTGTGCATCAGCATCATCAAATGTCATTGGTGTTATACGACTAAGTAAATTGGTTGAAGCTGATAAAAACCAAACAAACGGACTAACTAATTTGCCCAAAGCAATAATAACTGGTGCAGAAACAATTGCCAATTTATCCTTCAGATTCATCGCAATTCTTTTAGGATAAAGTTCTCCTAAAACAATTGAAATATAGGTTAAAAAAATCAATGAAATAATGCTTCCAGCGGTCTGTGCAGTGGCAGAGCCACCCAACCAATTTGAAAAAACTTTTCCAAGAGAAGCTGATAAACTAGCCCCTGACAAAAGGCCAATAAAGGTAATACCGACCTGAATCGTTGATAAGAAATGATTAGGTTGTTCTAAAACATTTAATAAACGAATGTATTTTTTATCACCTTCTGCAGCTTTTTGCTCCACTCGTGACCGGTTTAAGGATACTAATGCCATTTCACTGGCTGAGAAGAATGCATTTAACAAGGTTAAAACAAACAGTAATAAAAATTGAAAATATAAGGGCTGACTCACAGGGTCTTCCATTAATTGTTACTCCTAAAAATAATATAGTAAGACTATTATAACACATTATTAGTCACTTACCTTAGTGATGGCATCGAAATTCCATAAAAAATGTCTTTTGATGCCGCCTAAATTAAGGTAATGCCAATAATTCTTGCATTTGCGTGATAAAAGAGTAATCTTCTTTATCAATACGATAAAGCGTAAAACCAGAATCAAGCGGTAAAATAAAGGCTATCTCTTGAGCGCTATTTTTTTTATCTGTTTTTAAGACCTCAAATAGGCTACTTGCTTTAAGTAAGGTCGCATCAACCTCTATTGGTAAGCCATAAGTCACAAGCATTTGTTCTAAACGCTCAAAATGATACGTCGACAATTTAGCCTCTTGTCTTGCTACTTTTGCTTCAAACATCATACCAATGGCAATTGCTTCACCATGCAAATAAGCATCATGATTTGTCAACGTCTCAATGGCGTGACCGATGGTATGACCAAAATTGAGAGAGAGGCGGTCATGGCCATCCCATTCATCTCTTTCAACGATTTTCTTTTTATTATTAACCGCCTGGTAGATGATTTCTTTTAATAACTTCGAATCATGCTGGTTTGCAAATACGGTAAGTTTTTCAAATAAAACTTGGTCATGTATAAAAGCTATCTTAATGATTTCACTCATGCCACAAGAAAATTCCCGTTTAGGTAAACTTGCTAAAAACAAGGTTGAAATAATAACAGCATTAGGTGGGTAAATCGCTCCAATAATATTGGTAAATTCTTTAAAATGAACACCAACCTTCCCTCCAATACTGCTGTCAACTTGACTCAACAAGGTAGTTGGGATTTGAATATACTGAATTCCTCTATTAAAAGTTGCAGCAACAAACCCACCTAAATCACCAATAACACCTCCACCAACTGTTATTAAATAGTCTTTCTTAGTAAAGTTTAAATCAAGTAATTTCTCATACATCAGGCTGGCCTGCTCTAAAGACTTAGAATTGCCTCCTGATGGAACAATATGAACCGTGGCTTGATATGCTTTTTCAAATCTTGCAAACAAGTCCTGATACAAAGCATATACATTGTCATCTGTCACAAAAAAGAATTGTTTTTCTTCTGATCTTTCAACAACCCTACTCAAGGCTTCCAAGACATCATCCTCAAATAAGACAGTATAATCTTTTAAGCGAGAACTGATTTTTAACTCCATAAGCTTTTCCCTAGTTCCTCAAATTGCTCATAATTAATTTGCTGCTCAGCATCAGATAGAGCTTCCTCAGGATTGGGGTGAACTTCCATCATAATACCATTAGCTCCAATAGCACGCGCAATTTTAGCTGCTGGCAACAATAAATCTCTTCTACCTGTTGAATGCGAAACATCCACAATAATTGGTAAATCAACCTTTTGTTGGATGATAGGCACAGCCATAATATCTAACATGTTGCGTGTTTCAACATCATAACCTCTAACACCTCTTTCACAGAGTATAATGTTCTTCTTGCCATTTTCTTGTAAATACGATAAGGCACCAAGGTATTCACTAATGGTTGACATAAGACCACGTTTAAAAAGAATAGGTTTCTCGATAGTAGACAACTCTTTTAACAATTCAAAATTCTGCATATTGCGTGAACCAATTTGAATGAGATCAAGGTAATCATAAGCTTCTTCTAATTGCTTAGCTGACATGATCTCACTGACTGATTTTAAGGAAAATTCTTGACAGACCTCTTGCAAATAGCGCACACCTGTCACTCCTAAGCCTTGAAATGACTCTGAGTTGGTTCTAGGTTTATAAGCACCACCTCTGAAGTATTTATAGCCTAAGCGCTTGACCTGTTCAGCTGACCTTCTAATTTGTTCATATGATTCTATGGAACACGGTCCAACAATAAAATTGTTTTTATCACATGTTCTACTGGAAAAATCCAGCATAATCTTATCCATTAACGACTCCTTTTTTAGTCTCTTTTATTCTTTCTTCTCTTTCAACACTGTTTTTGTGACTCTTAACAAAACTAAGCCTTGGTCACATCACAGTATCATCTTAACCTATTTTTTCAATCATCAGTAAAAATGGTGGTGTGTTGATTTGATTAATAGCTTGGTATGTCATAACCGTCAACATGTTTTGATTTAACTTCTCTAGGTAGTCAAAAAGAGCATCTTTTTCCCTATCACCACCTTCATGACCATAATAAACCATAATAGCGATGCGCCCACCAATTTTTAGCCTTGTAATAGCTTTCTCTAAAGCCATTAAGGTTGTACGAGGCTTTGTGATAATAGTTTTGTCAGCTCTTGGCAAATACCCTAAGTTAAAAATCGCAGCATCAATTTGGTCCACATAAGCGTCTAAATGTTCATGCCCATCCAAAATCAAATCAACATTTGTGATTTCAGCCAGCTCTAACTTTTGTCTGCTGGATTCAATTGCTTCTTCTTGAATATCAAAAGCATAAACCTTAGCAACTTTAGGGGCAAAAAAGAGGGTATCATTTCCGTTTCCGACAGTTGCATCAATCAAAATACTCTCTTTATTTAAAATCTCACTCAAAAATTCATGAGACATTTCTATTGGTCGTTTCAAACAAGCCATCCTCTCTAAGTATTAATATCACGTTTTGCATAGATAATTTTTGCCATAAACACTGAACACATTGAAAGGGCAAAAGCAATTACTATCAGTGTCCAATTAATTGAAGTGTTAGCAAAGCGATCTGTAGCGTTGGCGTAGTAAAAAGGAGTTAAATATTTCACATAATCCATATGCTCAACAATGCGGCAAATCATATCCATAAAATACATTAATAAGACAAGTCCCATACCTAATCCAGCCATTTTCTTTTTAAATAGTGCTGAAAAGGCAAATGTAAGACTCCCTATCTCCACCTGTAGCAACAAGACAAGTAAGTGGTATTGGATAAAGGCAGTCTCATTAAAAGGCATGTCAACCTTTAGTAAGGCAAGCCACTCCAAACTAATAGCAATTAGATTAAAGAGTAAGCTATTTATTAGCAAGCTGATATACTTATGATTCACTACTTTTTGACGACCAAGTGGTAAAGTCAATAAAAACTCGGCAGTATGTCCTTCTTCTTCTTTGGCTAATAAATCCACTCCTAAAAGTGCTCCAAACATAGCTGCTCCCAAAGTGTAAATCAAAGCAATTTCAGCCGCATAATAACCACTTAATGTGGCAATGGAAACCTTATCCATACCAAAAGCCTTTGAAACCCCACCCATGTCTTGATAAAGACTTGAAATGTCTTTCATACTATCAGCGACACTCTCATAAAGCAATATGCAAAGTGCACTTCCTAAACCAACTGAAATAGCCCATATCAAGAGGCTTTTTCTAGACTGACGCAATTCATGTTTTATAATCATTTGCTATCCTCTTCATAATAGTGTCTAAACATTTCTTCCAAACTAGGCTCTTCAATTAATAAATCGTCAACCTGCATGCTTATAAGCTCATTCAATAATGCAGACACTTGCCCTTCAAAAGTAAAGGTCTTAGACTGATCATTTTTCCAAGTGGTTACAATTTTCTTTTGGCTTTTGATTAAGACGTCCACCCGATCAACAGCCATTAATTTCCCTTTTTTAAGGATAGCTATGCGGTCACAATATGCCCTAACCTCAGACAAAACATGAGAGGATAAGAAACACGTTTTTCCATTAGCTTTCGCTTCTAAGAGCAATTGAAAGAAACGTTCTTGCATCAGTGGGTCCAATCCTGACGTTGGTTCATCCAAAATTAATAAATCTGGTTGATGCTGCATGGCACAAACAATACTAACTTTTTTGCGATTCCCTAAGGACAGGTCTTGAATTTTTTGATGTAGAGGAACTTCTAATAATTGGCAAATACGATCCGCCTCACGACGACAATCTTTTTTATGGGATTTGGCAGCAAAACGAATCACTTCCTTGACAGTCATATTAGGGTAAAACATAGCTTCTGAAGGCATGTAGCCAATATGCTCTAGCTTATCTTCAAACCTAAGATATTGATTTTCAAAAAGACTAATGCTACCTTTTTGATAAGAAATCAACTCAAGAAGACATCTAATTGTCGTTGATTTTCCAGCACCATTTGCCCCTAAAAAGCCAAAAATTTCTCCCTTTTCAACACTCAAGCTTAAATTGTCCAGAGCCAACTGTTTTCCGTACATTTTGGTCACATTCTTAATATCAATAATGTTTGTCATGCTCTTAGACCTTCTCTCTTTTATTTCTCGAGACGACACCCTTGATAAGAATTACGCCTCTGCATTTCTTTATCTATAGCATTTAGCACTTCCCACTTCTTTAAACTCCACATGGGCCCAATCAGCACGTCTCTTGGTGCATCACCTGTAATGCGATGAATAACAATATCTTTTGGAATAATTTCTAATTGATCACAAATAATAGAGACATAGTCTTCTTGGCTTAATAATTGCAACCGCCCCTCATGATAATCTCTTTGCATGCGTGTGTTTGTCATCAAGTGTAAAAGATGCAACTTGATGCCTTGAATAGCATTATCTGTGACGCAACGCCGAACATTTTCTAACATCATCTCATGGGTCTCTCCAGGAAGACCATTAATCAAATGCGATACAATATCAATTTTAGGGAACTTACGAAGACGTTTGACCGTTTCCTTGTAGAGGTCATACGAGTGCGCTCTATTAATTATGCGTGAGGTTTCTTCAAAGGTTGTTTGAAGTCCTAACTCAACTGTAACATGCATCCGCTCAGATAATTCAGCCAAATAAGCAATAGTCTCATCAGGTAAACAGTCTGGCCGAGTACCTATATTAATTCCAACCACGCCAGGTTCATTAATAGCTTGTTCATAACGTTGTCGAATCACCTCAACAGTGTCATGAGTATTGGTAAAATTTTGAAAATAAACCAAATACTGATTGACGTCTGGCCATTTACGGTGCATAAAATCAATTTCTTTATAAAATTGCTCCCTAATTGGAGCATCAGGCGCTACAATAGCATCTCCTGATCCTGAAACCGTACAAAAGGTACACCCACCATGTGCCACAGTTCCATCACGGTTAGGACAGTCAAATCCAGCATCAATAGGCACTTTAAAAATTTTTTGACCAAATAGCTTTCGATAGTAATCATTTAGAGTCTGGTATCGTTTTTTCATACTTCTTATTTTAACACAATAAAAAAAGGAAAAACGCTCTTTCGATGATTTTTCCTCACTTATAATTCCTTACTGCTGTTTTGAATGAAATCGCCACTCAAATCGTTTTTTGAGATAATAGGGATAAATTAAATTTAAAATGCCATAACCCAAAACAAAACCAGCAAAAACATCTGATGGATAATGCACGCCCAAATAGATTCTCGACAAGCCTATTAATAAAATAAGAAAACCTAGAATTAACTGCATCGAATACTTCAAAAAACCATGTTTGACCCGATCATGGATGATGATAATAAGTGATCCTAAGATTAAAAAACTACCTAAGGAATGACCACTTGGAAAGGAGAAGCCACCAGCATGAACTAAATGTTCTAAATCTGGTCTGATACGTTGATAAACCTGTTTGAATGCAACAATTAAAATACCTGCTATAGCACCATTAATCAGCACCAACAAGGCCTCTATTTTCCATTTTTTTATGTAGAAAATAGCTGCGAATAAAAAAACAAGAATAAATTGCGTCAGCACATTTCCCATAACAGTTATGGCCTTAAACATACTTGTTAAGTGACTTGGCAACTGTCCTCGCACAGCATTTTGAACATAACTATCAAACCCATGCAAGGTATTGGGATAAAACTGGACAGTATAGCCAATCATAACAAAAATCAGGAAAGCAAATGATGACTTGAGTAAATAATGTTGTTTGTTTGTCATTTAAATGGTATATCTTTCTATTATTGGTCTGCAAGCAAAGTAAATGAAATAAAATGAAAGTGCAAAAGCTAGACCTTCAACAAGATTAAAGGGAATAACCATTGAAACCATGTATTTGGTTAAACCAATATAAGCTGAAATATCAAAATTTGCAAACTTAGCATACAAAGGAACGGCATAAAAATAGTTCAATAACACCATAACAAGGGTTAAAGAAAGCGTTCCTAAAACACTAGCAAAAACAAATTGACCTCTATTCTTTTGGGGTTTCCAAACCAAGGCAAATAAGGTAACAAAGGTTGCTAGTGCAATGATATTCATTGGTAAACCAATAAAATCATTAATGCCACTGTTATTGAGAATCAATTTGAGAAGTGACCGCAATATAAGAATCAAGTAAGCGTGCTTAAGGTCAATCAAAACCAGTCCCAACAAAACAGGGATAATACTAAATTCAATCTTAAGGAAACTTGCTCCTGGAATGATTGAAAAGCTAAAAAACATCAGGATAAAGGATAAGGCTGATAAAATTGCAACCATTACCAAACGATGTGTTTTTGACATAAAAAAGTTCCTCCAATTTTTTCAAATTGAAAGAAGTTCCTTCGTAGTTGAGTACACTAAAAAAGCAACTCAAAAAACCCGGTCTTCTCTCATCCAGACTTTACTGTCGGTTGTGGAGTTTCACCACATCAGCTTGCGCTCGCGGACTTCTATTTCTAGTCACCGCCGGTCGGGAATTACACCCTGCCCTGAAGACACTTATAGGATATCAAAAAAATCTTTTATTAGCAAGGTTTTGCCCTTAGTAAAGACTACAAAAAAAAGATTAAAACCATTGTGTTTCAATCCATCTTAATATTTCCTTATTTTAATTTGTCATTGTCGTAATGATGACTTAATTCTAAGCCTTGAAATTCTTGCTGTCTTAAGGCTTCATAAACAATCATGCAGACTGTGTTAGACACATTAAGGCTTCTGACATGTTCATCATTCATTGGTATTCGTAAGACTTCTTTTTCATGTGAACGCATAAAGTCTTCTGGTAAGCCTTTGTCCTCACGGCCAAAAATAAAATAATGATCATCCTCATCTGCAAAATTTTCTTGGCTATAGGTTTTTTCAGCGAATTTACTAATTAGATGTAGTTTCCCCTGACAATTTGCTAAGAATTCTTCTAAATTCTCATAAAAACGGACATCTAATTTATCCCAATAATCAAGACCAGCTCGCTTCATTTTACGATCATCAATTGGAAATCCCATAGGTTTAATAATGTGTAACGGAGCATTTGTAGCAGCACATGTTCTTGCAATATTTCCTGTATTTTGTGGAATTTGAGGTTCAAATAAAACCACATGGTTCTTACTATCAGCTTCTCTATACTTGTTTTTTTCAATATCAACTGTCATTGTCAAATCCATTTCTTAAATCATAAAAAACCACACTGCCCGGAGTCACGCTCAGCAAACAATGTGGTTGATGGTGATTCATTAACTTAAATCATAACAGGTTTGATTTAAACCAACGAATGCTTATTTGTTATTATATCACTTTGAAAGGCATTGTCAATTGTTTTAGCTGATAATATCACATAATCTCAGCTTTTTTTGTGTCTTTTTAAGGTAAACTTATCAGGTACCGGATCTTCTCCCCCCTCAACAAAAGGATGACACCTTAAAATCCTAGCAATTCCCATTAATAGCCCTTTTAAACCATGCTTTTCAAGGGCCATAATCATATAAGTTGAACAGGTCGGTCGATAACGACAAGTCCCTGGAAAAAGTGGTGATATTGACTTCTGATAAACTTTGACTAGCCAAATAAGTAGATTCTTTATCATCTATCTGTTGTTGCAAGATTGTGCAGTTGACTAACTTCTTTTTTAGACAGACGGCGAGCTTCACCTGGCCTTAAACCAGTTAAATCTAATGTGCCAAAACGCGTCCGTGATAATTTATCAACTAAAAGACCAACAGATTCAAACATCTTTTTAACCTGATGATTTCGTCCCTCATGAATCGTTAGTTCAACAATTGATCTATTCTTATCAGCTTCCACACGGATAATATTGTACCGAGCCGGTTTCGTCTTTTTACCATCAATGACCACACCACGGGTTAACGGACGAAGATTTTCTTTCGTTGCAATCCCTTTTACACGGGCAAGATAAACCTTATCAACTTCATTACGAGGGTGGATCAATTTATCTGTAAAATCACCATCATTTGTCAAGATTAGTAAACCAGAAGTATCCCAATCCAAACGTCCTACAGGATAAATACGCTCTTTAACTTGTGGCAATAACTCAATAACTGTCTTACGGCCTTTATCATCTGAAACACTTGAAATCACACCACGAGGTTTATTGAGCAAATAATAAACTTTTTCCTCATTATAAATTGGGCTTCCTTCAACTTCAACCACATCACCAGACTTAACTAATGTTGCTAATTCTCTTACCACTTGACCATTTAATGTAACCAAACCTTGTTTAATTAATTCTTCGGCTTTACGACGGCTTGCAACACCGGCATGTGCAATGTACTTGTTAATTCTCATTTTTTCTCTTTCCTATCCATTCTTAGTTGGATTAATCATTATTGTTAAATAATGCAACTTCTTGATCTTCAATTTGCAAGGATGAAACATTAATCAATTCATCCAAGTGATTGATTCCCATATAATCCAAAAAGTAATCACTGGTTGCATATAAATTAGGACGACCAATAACATCTTTTTTGCCTGCTTCTTTAACTAAATCAAAAGCAATTAATTTACTCAAAGCGCCACTGGAATTAACACCACGAATATCATCTATCTCAACTCTTGTAATGGGTTGCTTATAAGCTACAATTGATAACACTTCTAAGCTTGCTCTTGACAAACTTTGATTGATTGGTGTTTTAGCATAAACTCTTAAAAGGTCTGCATAGGCTTCTTTTGTCACCAATTTATAAGTTTGAGATGATTCAATTAAACATAACGCTGACGCATCATCATCTGCATATTTTTCTGATAATTTTTCTAACTGCTGTTGTAAAGCTGTTGGGGTCAACGACAAGAGGGTTGCTAAATTACGGACACTCAACCCCTCTTCTCCAGCTACAAATAAAAGTGCTTCAATCTGAGACAAATAGCTCATCAGGATTCCTTTCTCAATATAATGTCGGCAAAATTATAATCCTGCTCAACTGTAACAAATTGAACCTTGATTAATTCTAGAGTGGCCAAAAACAAGGTAATGACCTCATTAATATTAGAACATTCCTTAAAGACGTCCGTTAAAGGTAAAAGCTTTTGATGCTCCAATTTACTTTCAAGATGTTTCATCATGTCTTCAATACGGTAGTCTTCTCTTTCAATAACAGTGTGAGTGTTCTTAAATTCTTCTTGCTTAACAGTCATGATTTTTGAAAAGGCTAAAAACAAATCCATAACAGAGGTATCTGTTTTCAGTTTAATGTCTTCAAAAATAAGTTCTTGCTTGGGCTTTGAAAAATAAA
This sequence comes from Streptococcus iniae, assembly GCF_030732225.1. Classification (NCBI taxonomy): domain Bacteria; kingdom Bacillati; phylum Bacillota; class Bacilli; order Lactobacillales; family Streptococcaceae; genus Streptococcus; species Streptococcus iniae. The sequence goes on from NZ_CP132230.1 coordinate 1,572,233, forward strand.
GGGCCCGTTGCTCATGTTGCTTGGCTAAATCCTGACTCAACTCTTTAAAACGACTATATTCTTCAATTTTACTTAAAAGGTCTATTTCAGGATCTGTCTCATCAGGTTCAGCTTCAACCATTTTTGGCAAGAGTCTACGACTTTTGATAAGCATTAATTGACTAGCCATCAGCATGTAGTCTCCTGCCACTTCAAGTTTCATGGCTTGTAAGGTTTCAATATAAGCCAAATATTGTTCAATAACCTCAACAATAGGAACTTCATAAATGTCAACCTGATATTTTGAAACCAGATGCAAGAGTAAATCAAGCGGCCCTTCAAAATCTTTAATTTTTATATCCATTAATGTCTGTAATACTTTTCTAGTGTTATTGGGCTTTTTAGGCCAAGAATCTGACTTAATTCAAGCATTGATTTTCCAGCATTTTTTTCTTTTATAATAAACTGTTCACGCAGTTTTTGCGCAGACAAATCAGCCAAATTGAGTGATTCCAAAAATTGACGCAATTTATTAAAATACCATTGTCTTGAAAAAACGTGATCCATATGATCAAACAAATAGGTATGTGATGCATCCAAGATATTTTCAAGATAGGGGATCATTTGGGATGGCAATGGCAAAACCCTCACGTTTTTATGATTTCTAATCGTCAAAACCTGAAAATTTAAATCAAAATCTGTTACTTTTAAGTTTGCCATTTCATTTGGTAAAAGTCCCAACTCCAATATCAATAGTGCAATCAATTGTCCTTCTTGATAGGGCGATTCTTGATAACATAATGTGCTATCCAACTCAGCAGGACACTGAGAGTCACTCACAAGTTTTATTTTTTCTGTTAGCTTTAAATAATCAGGATAATAATGCTTCTGATAAAGAAAGAGTAAAAATTGATTGACCGTTGAATATTTCCTTTTTTTAGCTGACAAACTAAGAGGTGCCATTTTTTTCTGATAAAGAAGCAACTTGTCATCAGATAATTTATGTGAAATGGTCTCTAAAAATTGGTTTAAATCGTAACGATAAGCTTTTTCGGTATTTTCAGATAGGTTTTTTTCTTTTAAAAACAAGTCAATTAATTCAATCATTTTTAGCCACAATTGTATAATCTTCTGTAAAATCATGTAATAGACTATTTACAGCCTTTAAAATTGATTTTCGCGTAATAATACCAATAAACTGATTGTTAGCATTAACCACAGGCAAAAATGGAAATTCAACTAACTTATGCATGATTAAGGTCAAACTTGACTCAACTGATATGGCATCAATTTTAGTATTGACCATATTACCAATATCCGTCTGATTCATTTCCCAATCAGTCAACTGGTGTTTAGCCTGATAATTCATGATATCAGAAATACTAATGGTTCCTTTGTATTCCTTATCTTTCGTAATAACAGGAACCCTTGAAAAACCATTACTGACTAACAATAACATAACATGATCTGAATTATGAGTATCAATGAAAATAGCCAAATCATCTGCTGGGATGAGGTAACTGTCTAAGTGTTGAAGGATAAAGCTTTCAAATTCTTTTGCAATCATCGGTTAAATTCCTTAGTTAATGAGGGATAAAGCTCATGGTTTCGGTTGAAAAACTCTACTTTTATGCTATCAGTTGACAGTTGAATACGCGCATATAAGGTTTCATTGACGTCACCACGTGGTTGAGAAACACTGCCTGGGTTGACAAAAATCGTTTGCCCAAGTTTCCAGGCAGCCGGACGATGCAAATGCCCATAAAGGCATAAAGTGGCGCTTTTTTCTTGAGCAAAATAATCTAACCTGTCCCAAGTGAAATTGATTTGGTATAAATGACCGTGTGTTTGTGCGATAATATCTCCATCCAAATCAATCACTAAATCATCACAATAAGCACTGTCGTAATCACAATTGCCTCCAACTACATGAATACCTTGCCAGATAGGATCTGAAGCTTGCAGTTCAGAATCCCCATTATGGAAAATGGCATCAACTTGCCCTTCATATTTTCCCTTAATTGCTGCAACAATATCTCGGTCACCGTGCGAATCACTCATTACAATGATAGTTTTGCTTGCCATTTTGGAAATACCTCTACTAATTTTTTAACAGCCTGCCCTCTATGTGATAGAGCATTCTTTTCTTGAGAACTGAGTTCTGCTGAATGTTTACCTGTTTCACCCACAATAAAAAGTGGGTCGTAACCAAAGCCATTTTCTCCTTTAGGTTGAAAAGCAATATACCCTGGCCAGTCAGCTTCAACAACTAAGCTATCACAATCTGGAGCAGCCACTACCAAAGTCGTATGAAACTGCGCTGAGCGATCTTTCTGTTCAAAAACCATTGAAAGTTCATGTAAGAGTTTAGCATTATTCTTTTCATCTGTAGCATCAGGTCCTGAAAAACGAGCTGACCAAACACCTGGTAACCCCCCCAATATATCAACTTTTAAACCAGAATCATCCGCAAGAACCATCTTTCCAGTTAATTTTGAAATGCTTTCAGCTTTTAAACGTGCATTTTCTTCAAAAGTCGTTCCAGTTTCTTTTACTTCTGGAAGTTCTGGGTAAGCATTCAAGTCTTCCACCTCATAGCCCAAAGGTGCAAACAAGGCTTTAAATTCTTCTGTTTTTCCCTTATTATGTGTTGCCACCAAAAGTTTTTTAGGAGCTGTTGATGCTATGTCTGAAAATAAGTCTGATTCCTTAAGGCCATCTTTTGGTAAGATTACTGCTCGGACTTTACTTCCGTCACTAATTAAGATGGCACCATTATGTCTGCGAGCAAGAAGATGACTGCTCGTTTCTTGATTAATCATATCAAGAACAAAAGAAATCAGAGAAAAATCTGAACTTTTCTTGATGACAGTTATTGCGTAACCAAAGTTATCCCAATCTTGTTCTTCAATCGTATTTGTATTCAACTGAGAGAGCACTTGATTAAGTCTTGCCAAATCCTCATTAATCAGATTGCCAACTTCCTCTATGCTATTATACCCATTCCACTTGCCTACAAACCAATTGTCATTATCTTTAAATTCATAAATTTTTTCACTCATAGGTCAATATGCTCCACATCTATTTTTTCATCTAGCCAATGACTAGCAATTGCTTGAAAACTCTCTCCACTTGCGGTTGTATAAAAGTGATGTTCTTCCTTTAAAACGTGTCTACTTGAATTAATCTGAAAATAATTAAGTAAAACAGAAATATCTCGAACACATTCTGCTCCACTATCAATTAGGGTGACTTGCGGCCCCATAACATTTTGAATAATTGGTCTTAACAACGGGTAATGCGTACACCCTAAAACAAGGGTATCAACTTTACCTACTAAAGGGGCTAAGGTTTCATAAACTACTTTTTTAGCCACACTAGATTGTGTCTCATTAGACTCCACAATAGGGACAAACTTAGGACAGGCTAAGCTTTTCACTGCCACTTGTGGGGCTAAGAGTTGGATTTTTTTCCGGTAAATATCTGAGTTAACCGTCATTGGTGTGCCAATAACGCCAACTTTCCCATTTTTGGTTGATTTAATAGCTGCGCTTGATCCCGGTAATATAACCCCTAAAACGGGAATTGAAAGGGCTTCTTTGACTTCTTCCCAAGCTACAGCAGTTGCTGTATTGCAGGCAAAGACAATCATTTTAACGTCTTTTGTCAATAAAAAATTAACCAATTCCCAGGTGTATTCTCTTATTTGCTCGGCAGGTCTTGGACCATATGGAGCTCTGGCAGAATCACCAATATAGACAATATTTTCATAGGGGAGCTGCCGCATCAATTCACGGACAACTGTTAGTCCTCCTACTCCTGAATCTAAAAAACCAATTGGTCTATTATCCATGAAAACTTCTTCCTATTTGATATAAAAAACTCAGTTGGTAGGAGCCAACTGAGTTTTGCTTTGAACCCTGAACAGTTGACAACTCTAATCGAAAGGATAAAAGTAGGTTTACTTCTACTATCACTGACTGTTCACTTGAATGCATTAAAGTGAAGCATTTGCTCACTTCAAATTAAGGGATTATTTTCCTTTAGCTGTAGCAGCCTTAGATTGTTTAACAATGTTGCGATATGTTTGTTGAATTTTGGCTTCACTAGGTTTTTGACCCATTTGACTCATCATTTCACGGATAGCTTCTGGAGTTAAACGTGGGTGCTCGCCAATTTCTTTTTCAATTTGTTTACGGGCGATAAAAATGCCTCCAAAAAGACCTGCAGCAAGAGCCAAAATAATAAGTAAAATCCAAATAGTTGTAGACATAGATATATAATTCTCCTAGTTTTTTATTCTATTTATTATACCAAAAAATGCTTGTTTTTACAAATAACAGTCGTATTTCTTTAGCCTTGTTTTTAGAGAAAGCAATTCCTTAAAAATCAAACCCTCTAATCGTTGCAAAATAATCTTCTGGCTCTTCAGCTCTTCTAATCAAGCGTACATCACCTGACTCTTCAAGAAGAATTTCAGCAGACCTCAAACGACCATTATACTGATAGCCCATTGAAAAACCATGTGCTCCCGTATCGTGAATGACAAGCAAATCACCAACCCTGGCTTGAGGTAAAAGCCGGTCCTTAGCAAATTTATCATTATTCTCACAAAGAGAACCAACAACATCAACTTTTTCCAGGTCACCTCTAGGATTTGACAGGTTTGTAATATGGTGATAAGAACCATACATAGCTGGTCTCAACAAATTAACTGCCGATGCATCAACACCAACATAGTCCTTATAAGTTTTCTTACGGTGCAGCACTTTAGTCACCAAATGACCATGTGGGGCAAGCATAAAGCGACCAAGCTCTGTATAGATCGCTAATTCACCCAAGCCTTTTGGTAGTAAAATCTCATTAAAAGCTGCCTCTACACCCTTACCAATGATTGCAATAGCGTTAGCTTTTTCTTCTGGACGATAGTTGACACCAATACCACCCGATAAATTAACAAAAGCTAGGGAAATCCCCAATTTCTCCTTGATTTCCACCGTTAAAGCAAATAAGTCTCTGGCAAGCTGCGGGTAATAATCATTTGTAACTGTATTGGAGGCAAGAAATGAATGAATCCCAAATTCTTCCACACCAGCTGCCTGTAAATCTTGTAATCCTTGGAAAAGCTGCTCTTTTGTCATTCCAAACTTAGATTCTGCCGGATGGTCCATAATAGTCGTCCCTAAAGAAAATACACCTCCTGGGTTATAACGTAAAGACAATCGTTTAGGTAAGGGCATTGATTCTTGTAAAAAAGCAATTTGTTCATAAGCATCTAAATTTATTGTCGCACCAATGCTTTTAGCATACTGGTATTCCCTTGCAGGCGTATTATTAGAGGAAAACATAATATCAGTAAAACCCAATTCTTGTGCCATCATTAATTCAACTTCCGTTGCACAATCCAAACCACAATTTTCCTCTTTTAGTATTTTTAAGATTGCTGGGGTAGGGGTCGCTTTCACTGCAAAGTATTCTTTAAAACCCTTATTCCAAGAAAAAGCTTGGTTTACGGCTCTGGCTTTTTCACGAATTCCCTTTTCATCGTACAGGTGAAAAGGAGTGGGATATTGTGCAACAATTTTTTCTAAGGTATTTCCAGTTACAAATGGCTCTTTCATATCTATTCTCCGAATCTTCAAAATATTAGAAGTATTATATCACAAGTCCTGATTTAAAGACACAATAAAAACTAGCCTCCCTTGAGACTAGCTAGTAACATTAGTCATTGCGACCAAAAATACGTAATAAGCTGATAAACAAGTTAATAAAATCAAGGTACAAACTTAGGGCCATTGACACCGCCCAGCCATCATTAACTTGACCATCAGTAGCTTGGTAAACACGCTTAATCATTTGATTGTCTGAAGCAATCAAACCTGAAAAAATCAAAACAGATACAATACTAATCAGATAGCTTACCGTACCACTTGCCATAAAAAGATTAACTAGACTAGCAATGATTATACCAATTAAGGCTGCCATCATAGCTTTACGAAGCCCTGACAAGTCTTTTTTAACTTTAGAGCCAATAACAGCCATTGCAAAGAATACCGCAGCTGAAGATAAAAAGGCTTGAAGCACTGTCGTTTGTGCATAAGCTGCAATGATAAAACTTAAAGTAAATCCATTTAAGGCTGAGAAAGTCAAAAAGAGCGGTAAAGCAGCTGGTGTATTTTTTTGTGCTGCGCTACTAGAGACAAAAACTAAAATCAGCTCTATAATAGTTGCCCCATAATAAACCCAAGGGTGGGCACCAATAATGCTAATTAAATTAGCCCTAAAAGGATATAACATGAGGTAAGAAACAAAGGCTGATAAGCCAATTCCCATACCTACTAGGCTATATATTTTAGCATAAAATTGATTCAATCCAGAATCCGTTCTGGTGTAAATTGCTTGATTATCCATAATTTCTCCTTTTTAACGATTGTGACTATTAAGCGTTTTACGTTTAAAGAAGCGTCTTTTTGCCCAACGCTTTCGCATTGGAGTTACAGCTTCTTTAACAGCCCAATATTTGTCAACCATAGTAACGATATAGCTTTCTTTATACCGTGGAAAGGCAACTGTTGCTCCCCACATGTGTTTTAAAATAATGTCTTCTTCTTTTTTATTCAAATCAGTCAGTTTTCTAGCATTTCTAACAGCAATCCTTGGGTGTATCCAAGCATGGCTTTTATTAAATTTTGTTACCCGCCAATCATAATAGAAAAAATCATGAAGAAGCCCACCACGAGCCGTACTTTTTGCATCCCAACCAAAACGTTTAGCCATTTTATAACTAGTGTAGGCCACATTTATAGAATGTTCCAAACGCGTGGAGTGGTGATGTTGTACGATGCCATCCAATTTTTGAAAACGCGGGTGATCAATCAAATGCCCCACATGTTCCATAAACTCTTGGTCTTGCCTATATTTCATATAGTATCACCTCTCATGGCCATATTATATCATATTTGCTTAAATCAAACTGAAAATAAGTATTCCTGCTGCCACAGCTACATTTAAACTTTCTGCTTGCCCAGGCATGTTAATATGGACTAATTGACTGGACAGCTCTGCCATCTCAGGGCTAATGCCCTGACCTTCATTGCCCATAACCAAAACAAAAGAATCCGGTTTTTCAATTTTTTGATAGTCTATAGAGTACTCTGATAGAGTCGTTGCCAAAACAGCTATCCCATTTTCTGTCATTTGCCGGCAATAATCGTAGACATTTGTTCGCCACACAGGTAAGTGAAAATGACTACCTTGCATAGACCTGATGGTTTTTGGATTATAAAGATCCGCTGATTTTTCCGATAAAATAACCCCATCAAAACCTGCTGCATCAGCAGTTCTTACCAGGGTTCCCAAATTTCCAGGATCTTGAACATCCTCTAACAAGAGGTATTTCCCAGGAAAGTTGCAAGGACTACCAAAATCAGGAAAGGCAATCTCAGCAATAATTCCTTGAGGTGTTGGAGAATCAGTCAACTCCTTAAGCACTTCAAACGTAACACAAGTAATGGGCAGATGTTCTGGAATTCTTGAGCACATCTCCTCTTCAACAAAGATATTCAAAAACCTTTGCTTGGATTTTAGAGCTTCTTCAAAAAGGTGCCAACCTTCAATGAGGTAGGAAGTTTTCCGGTTTTTCTTTACTAATAATTTTTTACTTGATTTAATCAAGGGGTTTGCTTTTGAACTTATTATCATGCTTCTATTATACCATATTCTCTTATCTTAGGATTTCAAAGGCTTAGGATTGGCTGGCTTTTTCTTAATTTTAACTGGGACTGTGTTATAATGAAGAAAAAGGAGATAGAGATGAAAAAAGTACGATTAATTGTTTCTGGAAGAGTCCAAGGTGTAGGTTTTCGCTATTCAACTTATGCCCTTGCACTTGAAATTGGTGATATCTATGGCAGAGTATGGAATAATGATGATGGCACCGTTGAAATTCTTGCTCAATCTGATAAGGCTAGTAAAATAGCTCTCTTTATACAGAAAATTCGTAAAGGTCCCTCTAGATGGTCAAAAGTCACTTATTTAGACGTGAAAATGGACAATTTCCCCGATTATAAGGATTTCAAAATGGCCAACTAAAATTCCAGCTACAGAACTATTGTTAATTTAACAAAAAAACAGTAGAATAGATAAGTATACTAAAAATTAAAGGATCAAAAACAGTGAAAATTAAATTAAATCGCATTCTCTTTTCAGGGCTTGCATTATCAATCCTACTAACTCTCTCAGGTTGTGTAGGCCGTGATTCTCACGGAAATCCCCAAGGAATGGTTTGGGACTATCTCGGTAAGCCCATGTCTTTCTTCATTGATTATTTCGCTAACAATGCTGCGCTTGGCTACGGAGTTGCCATTATTATCGTAACGATTATTGTTAGAACAATCATCCTTCCACTTGGTTTATATCAATCTTGGAAAGCTAGTTACCAGTCTGAAAAAATGGCCTACCTAAAACCAGTATTTGAGCCAATCAACCAACGTATGAAGAATGCTAGTAGTCCTGAAGAAAAAATGGCAGCCCAACAAGACTTAATGGCTGCTCAACGTGAAAATGGGATTAACATGCTTGGTGGCATGGGATGCCTACCACTTCTTATTCAAATGCCCTTTTTCTCAGCTATGTATTTTGCAGCACAATATACAAAAGGAGTTGCTACAAGTACCTTCTTAGGAATTGACCTTGGAAGTAAAAGTTTATTATTGACTGGTATCATTGCTATTCTTTACCTCTTCCAATCATGGCTCTCTATGCAAGCTGTTTCAGAAGAGCAACGGGCCCAAATGAAAGCCATGATGTATACAATGCCAATCGTGATGGTTGCCATGACACTAAGTCTTCCTGCTGGTGTTGGTCTCTACTGGCTTGTTGGTGGTTTCTTTAGTATTATTCAACAGTTGATCACCATGTTTATCATCAAACCAAAACTACGTGATAAAATTGAAGAAGAATTCAAAAATAATCCTCCAAAGGTAAGCCAACCTAACAGAGGTCGTAAAGATGTAACTGCTGGCAGTAAACCATCAACTGAACAAGCCATTATAACTCATCAAAAAACAAACCGTAATGCCGGAAAACAAGGTAAACGCCGTTAAAAGACAAAAAGGGGCTGGGTAAAAAGCCTAATATAAACAAAACCGCATGAAATCTTTCGTTTACAAACGTTGATTTCATGCGGTTTCTTATTTCGGAAATTTGAAAAAATCAATGAGATTTCGACTTTTTGCCCAGCCCCTTTTTTATTTAAAATAAAAAGCGCTGAAATTCAGCAACCATTTTATTTTGTTTTTTCAACACTCACAATTTCTACTTCATAAGTAGCAGCCGGTGATTGAATTAAGGCTTTATCGCCAGTTTTCTTACCAATTAAGGCATGAGCAATTGGGCTTTCGTTTGAAATTTTACCTGAGAAAATATCTGCTCCAGCAGCACCAACAATATGGTAAGTGTCTTTATCAGTTGTTCCTACTTCTTGAACAACTACTGTTTTACCAATTGCAACTTCGTCTTTATCAACTGCATCGCTGTCAATGATTTCAGCATAACGAATTTTTGTTTCTAGGGTTGAAATTTGCCCTTCAACAAAAGCTTGCTCATCTTTTGCTGCATCATACTCTGAGTTTTCAGAAAGGTCACCATATGATCTTGCAATCTTGATACGCTCAACAACTTCTGGGCGACGGACTAATTTTAAATCTTCTAATTCCTGTTCCAATTTAATCTTTTCAGTTAGGGTCATTGGATATGTTTTTTCAGCCATTTTTTATTCTCTTTTCGTTTAGTTTTTAGAAATACAAACATGATGCCTAGGCATCATGTTTGTTCTACTGGATTTGATCGTTGACGTATTTTTGAACATTTGCAGAATGTTCATCGTAAGTTCTTGCATAGAAGACCTCACCTGTATGCACATTAGCAACAAAGTACAAATAATCAGTATCTGCAGGTTTAACAGTTGCATCAATCGCCGCAACTCCTGGACTGTCAACAGGTCCAGGCATTAAGCCTGTATTAGTATAAATATTATAGGGCGAGTTGATGGTTGTGTCAATAGCAGCATCCTCAGCTAGTGTTGTTTTATCGCCAAGTTTCCCCATAGCATATAAAATAGCAATGTTAGACTGAAGTGCCATGCCATTATTCAAACGGTTGTAGAAGACACTTGCAATGTAACGACGATCTACATCTGTAGAGCCTTCTTTTTCAACAAGAGATGCTAAAGTAAGAACATCATTGACTGATTTCCCACTAGCAGCAATCCTATCATAGTAAGGAGCAAGCGTTGCATCTGTAGTTGCTAACATTTCATCAACAATATCTCGCATTGATGTGTTTTTGTAATAACTATAAGTAGCTGGGAAAAGGTAGCCCTCTAGCTGATAGACTGCATCTGATTTTTTGGGAATGCTTGCCAAAAGCTTTGGATACTTCCTAACCATTTCTTTAATAAAGGCTTCATCTTGCACAAGATTTAAAAACTCTTTCGAACTAAAAGGTGTTTTATCTTTGCTTGTTTTGGTATTAACATTATCTTGAATTGCCTTTGCAATTTGTCGAATACTAAACCCTTCAGGAATTAGTATCTTCCCTAACGCAGGTTTTGTGGGATGATCTGTTCCACCATTTTGTAAGGCTTTTGAAATATCATCCAATGTCATACTCTTTTGCAAATTATAATAGCCACTTTGGAAATTTGAATAATTCTTAAACTTAGTATAGAAGTTAAAGACGGTAGCACTTCTAATAACACCTTCTTTTTCAAGAACCTGTCCAATGAGTTTATTACCCGAACCGACCGGAATTTCAACTTGAACATAAGTATTATCATTTTTATCAACTGGATTAACTGCTCTATAAACAAAAATAGTAGCAAATAAGCCTACCGATAAAATTAAAATTACTATAGTTGTGATGACTATGGTTGAAATCTTTTTAGCCATCTTGTCAGCTTTTTGACGTCTTGCAGAATGGTGTCTCACAATTCCTCCTGATTCAGGACTTGAACCCGATTTTTCATCAGCAAAGTTAGTACCCTCTGCAGAATAAAAATCATCTTCTTTATCTGCCATCATCACAGGAGTATAGGGAATAGTCTTAGAAATGTCAGACTCTTTGGTCTGAGCGACTTCTTGACTTAAATCAATTTGACAGCTTCCTTTTTCCTGGTTATCTTGATGGCTTGTCCAAGTCTGACTAGTTTCTTTTTGATAGTCATGATAAAGTTGAGCTGTTTTTTGGGCAGCTTCTCGAACTTCTTGCTCTTTTTTACGGAATTCATCTCCGGCCAAACCTTGCTGAAGAAGTTCTTCCTCTTTTTCTTTTCGAATTTGATTTGCTTTTTCTAATTCAGCTAAAATTTGCTCTTTAAAGCCCATTGTAGACTGACGATTTTGCTCATCATCCTTATGATTGGTCAAAAATGAGTCCTCCTAAACATAATCATTCGCAATTATAGCGTAATTGTCCAATAAAAGCAATAAAATCATATGATTTGTCACTAAGTTTTAACAAAAACACCTATTTGTGCTAAAGAGTGGGCACTTTCCATAACATATCATGCCATAAGCCACCACCATGTTTGGATTCTGAGGGACCTTGATAGGTGAATCCATTCATTTCATAATAAGCTATCAAATAGTCGTGACAAGTTAGTAAAATCCCCTGACGCTCTTGAAAGAGGACTAAATCTTTCAATGCCGCTAATAAAGCCGTTCCAATGCCTTGTTTTTGATAAGCGGCTTTTATGGACAGGCTTGTAATGGCAAGATAGCCTCCTTTAATTGGATTCTTTTCAACCTTATGAAAAAGATTATCTGTCAAAACGGGATCCTGAACAATGGGACCTTCAATGTAGCCTGCAATGTCATCATTTATTTCTGCAACTAAGAAGGTATCTGGAATACATTTTATGCGTTCTTGAATGGCTTCTTTACTAATGGCTTCTTCTTTTGAAAAATTAGTGGCCTCTATTTGATGGATTGCTTGCCAATCACTTTCTTTAACATTTCTTATCAGCATCTTAATCTTATACCTCCAGCGACTAGAAAACCTGCCCATGGCAGGTTTCTATTATTGATTGTTTTTAGTCAAGTTAGCCAGCAGTTCTTCAAAAGAACGTTCATACAACTGAATATCTCCTGCTCCCATAAAGACATAAACAGCATTTTCATGATCTAAGAGGGGTGACACATTTTCAACCGTTACCACTTGTGAGGGTTTGATGATTCTGTCAGCTAAATCTTCAACTTTAACATCACCATGATCCACTTCACGAGCGGAGCCATAGATTTTTGCAAGGTAAACACTGTCTGCTTCATTTAAAGCTTGAGCAAACTCATCCAGCAAAGCAATGGTGCGTGTAAAGGTATGTGGTTGGAAAATTGCTACAATCTCTTTACTTGGGTATTTTTGTCTTGCTGCATCAATTGTTGCAACGATTTCTGTTGGATGATGGGCGAAGTCATCGATGATAATTGTGTCATTAATGATTTTTTCAGAGAAACGACGTTTAACTCCTGAGAAAGTTACCATATGCTCAGCAACAAGGGCCATGTCAAAGCCTGCAATGTATAGGTTAGCAATAACTGCTGTTGCATTTAAGATATTATGACGTCCATAAGCAGGCACATGGAAGTTACCAATGATGTGACCATTATGTTTCACCTTAAAATCTGATCCATTTGTTGTCCGAGTGATATCGCAAGCAATAAAATCATTTTCCTCAGCAAAACCATAATAATAGATTGGAGCATTGGCTGTAATCTTTTTCAATTCTTGGTCTTCACCATAAACAAAGAGTGCTTTTTGAACTTGTTTAGCATAGTCGTTAAAGGCAGCAAAGACATCTTCAATGCCAGTAAAATAATCTGGGTGGTCAAAGTCAATATTTGTAATGATTGAGTACTCAGGATGATATGGCATAAAGTGACGCTCATACTCATCTGATTCAAAAACAAAGTATTGGGCATTTGCAGAACCACGTCCAGTACCATCACCAATGAGATAAGAGGTATCAGTAATATTTCTTAAAACATGTGACAAGAGGCCTGTTGTAGATGTTTTTCCATGAGCACCAGCTACTCCAAGACTGGTAAATTGCTTCATAAAGTCTCCTAAAAACTCATGATAACGTTTAAAAGGGATATTATGTTCAATTGCGTATGCTAGCTCATCATTATTATCCTTACGGAATGCATTCCCTGCAATGAGTTCCATATCATCAGTGATATTATCCGGACTAAAAGGTAAAATGGTAATTCCTGCCTTTTCCAATCCTCTTTGTGTAAAATAATACTTTTCAACATCACTTCCTTGAACCTTGTGACCCATTTGATGCAGCATTAATGCTAATGCGCTCATTCCAGAGCCTTTGATTCCGATAAAATGATAGGTTTTTGACATGTTAACTCCTTTATTCCTTGAACTTATCTTTTTAATTCACATCGTCAAGTCGACTTAAGTTCAGTTCTTGTGCAATGGTTTTTTCTTTATGGTAACGATTTTCTTGACTGTTATAAATTTGACTTCTTTTTAAAAAATCATAATTATTTTTACTTTTTTGAGGCTGTTCTGTCGGGCTAGGTTCTGTATATACTTTAGGAATTTCAGCTAAAATATAAGCATCTTGCTGTAATTTCTCAGAATAACCGCTCCATTTATTGTCAGAACGTTTGTATTGTTCCCTAGTGGTTTCTTTTGTGTTTAGTTGAGCACTAGTGTCCTCTTTTATCAAGTCCTTTTTAGATTCTTGTTTAAGGCTTGAATGTGGTTTAGGATGCACTTTAGATTTGGCGTTGAAATTAAAATCCTGAGCTAAATAGGCCTGACGTTTTTGTTTTAAATCGGCCCTAGCTCTTTTTCTTGCTTCTTCTGCGTAGCTTCGCCCTTCGTCAATAATATGTTGACGTGAGGCAGCATTTGAAGGAGATGACTGTGAAGCATCAACAAAATTAAAATCTCTGGTTACATCATCATAATCTTTATCTTGATAAAAGCCATGAATATTGGTAATCAAGTCTTCATTTTCATACAAAGACATTTGCTTAGCTGCTTCAATAATTGGCTCTCCATCTGCAACCAGTGGAAATTGATTTTTTTGCATTCTCGTCCCTATCCTTCCTATAGCTTTCCCTATTATAAACTAATTACTTATAATTTTCAAAGTATTCCTATATTTCTCGTCAATATAATCAGATTTGTAATTTCTCAAAGTAAGTTCCACTTAGGGTTAAAAACCGGAAGTTAGTGTGAGAAGGATTTTTATGGTGGAATTAAGTCTGAGACGTTTGAGTTAGAAATGAGAATATCTATCTTGACAAAACATAAACACTTAACCCTCTCAGACCGTAACGACGTCCAATCAGGTTTGGATAGAGGAGAAACCTTTAAATCCATTGGACTAAAACTCCAGAAAGACCCTACTACAATCGCTAAGGAAGTCAAACGAAATAAGCAATTCAGAGATGGTTCTAAGAACTGTCTAGATTGTCCCCTCTTGAAAAAAGCTCCCTATGTTTGTAATGGGTGCCCAAAAAGGAGAATCAACTGCGGTTACAAGAAAATCTTCTATTATGCTAAGCAAGCTCAGAAAAACTACGAACAACTCCTTGTCCAAGCCAGAGAAGGTACTCCACTTAATAAAGAAACCTTTTGGGAGATGGACAAGGTAGTTTCTAAAGGAGTCAAAAAGGGACAGCGTATCTATCACATCCTCAAAACAAATAAGCTTGATGTCAGTTCTTCAACTGTTTATCGCCATATCAAGAAAGGCTACTTATCTATCGCACCTATCGATCTGCCTAGAGCTGTGAAGTTCAAGCAAAGACGTAAAATGACGCTTCCTCCTATTCCCAAAGCCAACAAAGAAGGGAGACGTTACGAGGACTTCTTAGACTACATGAACCAGACAGAACTCAGCTCCTGGCTTGAGATGGATACAGTCATTGGACGGGTTGGAGGAAAGGTTCTTCTGACTTTCAATGTCTGAATAGGTTACACTAAACTAGACAGAAATTATAAAGTGTTCTACACTTAAGAAAAACGGGAGAAAAACCATGTCTAGAAAAGTACGTCGTCACTTCACCGATGATTTTAAGCAACAAATTGTGGACCTTTACAATGCTGGTAGAAAGCGTAGCAGCCTCATCAAGGAATACGAGCTAACCCCTTCCACCTTCGATAAGTGGGTTAGACAAGCCAAAACAACTGGTTCATTCAAGTCTGTTGATAATCTGACAGATGAACAGCGGGAGCTAATTGAACTCAGGAAACACAATAAAGAACTCGAAATGCAATTAGATATCCTAAAGCAAGCGGCAGTGATTATGGCACAAAAAGGGAAATAATCACTGCTAATAAGGCTAAATACAGCATTTCAAAGATGTGTCGCTGGCTGAATATGCCACGCTCAAGTTATTACTATCAAGCCGTGGAGTCAGTATCTGAAACGGAGTTTGAAGAAACTATTAAAAGAATTTTCCTCGAGAGCGAGTCCAGATACGGATCCAGAAAAATCAAAATATGCTTGAATAACGAAGGTATCACACTTTCACGGCGTCGGATTCGACGCATTATGAAGCGACTCAATTTGGTTTCTGTTTATCAGAAAGCCACCTTCAAACCACATTCTAGAGGCAAGAATGAAGCCCCTATTCCCAACCACTTAGACAGGCAGTTTAAGCAAGAAAGACCACTACAAGCCTTAGTCACTGACTTAACCTATGTTCGTGTAGGCAATCGTTGGGCTTATGTTTGCCTCATCATTGACCTATACAACCGTGAAATCATCGGCCTGTCTCTTGGTTGGCACAAGACCGCTGAACTCGTTAAGCAAGCCATACAAAGCATCCCTTACGCCCTGACCAAAGTCAAGATGTTCCATTCAGATCGTGGCAAAGAGTTTGATAATCAGTTAATTGATGAAATATTGGAAGCCTTTGGAATCACACGTTCGCTTAGTCAGGCTGGTTGTCCTTACGACAATGCCGTAGCTGAAAGTACGTATCGTGCTTTCAGCTACGGCATTGTCGTAAGGACAACCAGCCTGACTAAGTGAGCGTTTGATATCAAAGGCTGTAAGCACATCATCTATCAAGGCATTGTCGAACTCTTTTCCTCTGTCCGAATGGAATATCTTGACCTTGGTCAGAGCGTAAGGAATACTCTGAATCGCTTGTTTCACCAGCTCTGCTGTCTTGTGCCAACCAACCGATAAGCCAATGATTTCACGGTTGTAGAGGTCCATAATGAAACAAACATAAGCCCAGCCATTACCGACACGAACGTAGGTTAAGTCTGTCACTAAAGCTTTTAGAGGCTTTTCTTGATGAAATTGTCTGGCTAAGTGATTAGGAATAGCTACCTCATTCTTACCTTTTGAATGTGGCTTGAAGACTGCTTTCTGATAAACAGATACTAAGTTGAGTCTGTGCATGATGCGACGAATCCGACGACGAGACCGCTGGATACCTTCATTTTCCAAACATTTCTTGATTTTCCTAGCACCGTATCTGGCCTTACTTTCGAGAAAAATAGCTTTGATATTTTCTTCAAGTTCCGCTTCAGAGACTGGTTTAACAGTCTTGTAGTAATAGCTAGAACGAGGAATGTTCAACCAACGACACATAGCTGAAATGCTATATTTATCCTTATTAGCAGTGATTACTTCTCTTTTCGTGCCATAATCACTGCCGCTTGCTTTAGGATATCTAGCTGCATTTCGAGTTCTTTATTGCGTTTTCGGAGTTCAATCAGTTCACGCTGTTCATCTGTCAGATTATCAATCGTTTTAAATGACCCAGTTGTTTTTGCCTGACGAACCCACTTATCGAAGGTTGATGGGGTTAACTCATATTCTTTGATAAGCTCACTTCGTTTCATCCCTGCATGGTGAAGGTCAACGATTTGTTGCTTAAAGTCATCAGTGAAGTGGCGACGTATTTTTCTAGACATCATATTCTCCTATTTTCTTTAGTGTAGAACACTTTATAAATTCTGTCTAGTTTAGTGTAACCGATTCAGGAACATCATTTGATACGCTAACTCAAGAAGATATCAATCTAACCCTATCGCATATCAACAGCGTGAAAAGGCAGTCTCTAAACGGAAAGTCTGCTTATGAACTATTCTGCTTTACATATGGAGAAAATGTCGCCAGTCTACTTGGCATTACTAAAATTCCGGCAGCGAAAGTCTGCCAATCTCCGATACTCTTGAAAGACAAAATCTAATATAAAAATATAAATCTAATTCCCTCAAACGTCTCACACTAACTTCCACCATAGCGGAACTTAATCTGAAACGCTTTCAGATGAGGAGGTTTTCTTGTACCCTTTTTTTGCGATTTTTAACTCTGAAAACCTATGAAATCAAGCATTATAAAAACCAACGGAAGAAGTCTGAGACGGATTTTCGTTGGTTTTTATTGGTTTTTATCAGACTAAATTCCATTTCTACTAGAGGTGGAACTTACTTTGAGAATTTAGCATATAATCAGATTTTGATAAAGAAGGATTTTCTGAAGCCAACAAAAAAAGACACCCTAAGGTGTCCAATAATTACGCTTTTGTAATGTTAACCGCTTGAGGACCACGTTGGCCATCTTCGATATCAAACATAACTTTTTGTCCTTCGTCTAATGATTTGAAACCATCAGATTGGATTGCTGAGAAGTGAGCAAACACATCTGGACCATTTTCTTGTGAAATAAAGCCAAAGCCTTTTTCTGCGTTAAACCATTTTACTGTACCTTGAGTCATTTTATGTACCTCTTTTATATTATT